>JBCBZW010000008.1 GCA_039815145.1 Pseudomonadota bacterium | reverse complement strand
GGACGACTCGAGCACATGGGAATGGACCGACAACCCGGCGCTGTGCGCGGTGGACGTCTCTCGAGACGCGCGCCTCGGCGCCGCGTGGAGCTCAGACTTCGTAGGGTGGGACTCGATCGCCGCAGCGGCCAACCGATGCGAGGAGACTGAAACGGTCTACTCCGGCGTCGGCGACGGCAGCACGACGCAGATCACTCGCTTTCGCTGTGACGGCGTCATGAGCACGCAGACGGAGACGCTCGAGAACATCGACGCCATCGTCGAGTGCATGGCCGGCAACCGAGGCTTCCCGGCCGGTGTGTTTGAGCTGCAGGCCGGCGGCTACGACGTCCCGGTGATCACGCTCACCGACGAGGATCGCCAGGGCACGCTGACGTGGCAACCGAACAACTCTCGCCTCGACGCATACAACTCAACGCGCGGCCTCTACTGGTCACCCTCTGAGAACGCGTTCACCGACTTTGCTCCGCGCGAGGTGACGTCGTTCATCTCCGACGACGGCGGGCAGAAGTGGCGCGACTTCCGACTGCCGATGGTCGACGCCGAGCAGCGCGCCCAGTGGCTGGCCGCAGTGTCGATGAACGTGGCGCGACTCGGTGTGTTCGAGGGAGTGTTCTCGCACCGGGCGCTGGGCGTGAAGCGCGGCGAGACGATCGCCATCACCAACGAGCTCCGGGACTGGGTGGCCAAGGAGTTCCGCGTCACCAAGAAGAGTATCGAGCCGGTGATCGGCGACGACGGCCACGCGATCGGGTTGACGGTGAGGCTCGCTGGCTACGAATCGCTGCCGACGACGTGGCAGGTGGGGCTCGTCGACCTAGTGGACACGCAACCTCGAGCCACACTCGACAGCACCGCACCGACCCCCCTGGCACCGAGCGGCCTGGCCGCCACCGGGCGCGCGGGTAGCATTGCCCTGGACTGGACCAACCCCGACACCGAGGGCATCGCCTACACCGAGGTCTGGCGCGTCGATAGCGCGGACGGCAACCGGGCTAACGCCGAGCGGATCTCGACCCAGACCGGCGAGAGCATGGTCGACGCGTACACGGACCGCGCGACCAACACCGCGATGGGGCCAGACGAAGACTACGACTATTGGGTCCGCAACATCGGGCGCAGCAAAGCAGCGTCCGCCTGGCATCCCTTGAGCGCCACTGCCGGTGTCTCGGCCACGTCTCTGGAGAGCACGGGCGTTCCAGGGCCACCGGGGCCGCCTGGAGCTGACGGTATCGACGGAGCGGATGGACTGCCTGGGGCTGACGGCCAGGATGGTGCTCCCGGGGCTGATGGCGTTCCCGGCCAGGACGGCGCCCCCGGGGCCGATGGGCAAGATGGTGCGCCAGGTGCCGACGGTCAGGATGGCGCCGATGGCACTCCGGCACTAGACCTGCGCAACGACAACCCGACCACCAACGTCCGCGTCGACGAGACTGGAGCCGGCGACTTCAGCACGACGGAGGGTCGCGTGCAGCTCTTCGAGGGCGACAGCGAGCGCACCTCATCCGCGACGCTGTCCTCGACCTCGAGCGGGGGCACCTTCCAGCTCAACACCACGGACGACCAGTTCTTTGTCGGCCCGAAGGGCTCGTTCCGCTTCACCGACGTCACCTCGCCTGGCGGCACGATGATCGCCGATATCACCGCGTCCTACAGCGGGCAGTCGCGCACCGCCCGTGTGACGGTCACCACCTACGTGATCCAGAACCAGCCGCTTGGCATCAGCTTCTCGCCGGCGACGCTGTCCGCGTTCGGGCTCGCTGATGACAACTCGTGGGTGACGATCGGCAGCATCACCGCGAACAACGTGAACGGCGCTGGGCCGTTCGGCTACTCGTGGTCCCTGGATCTCGCTGATTTCCGGTTTGTTGGTGGCACTAGCACGAACACGGTCACGGTCCAGTCTCGGCGCTCCGGTGCCGGCGAGAACATTGGCAACGTCATATGCACCATCACCGACGTCGATAGCAGCTCAGCTACCAAGTCGACAACGGTGTTAGGCGGTCACGGAAGTGGCGGCCCCACCAACCCTGAATAGGAGCAGCTCATGACATCGCAGCCTACCGTCAAGCTACCCGGCTACTGGGGCCCGGTGCTCGCCGTAGTCGCCGCCCTCGGTGCGGGCGGGGCCGGCGGCAGCTACCTAACATCACACCCACAGGGCGGTGGGAACGACGTCCGCACGGAGCTCGCACAGGCCAACGCTCGCCTCGAGGAGATGCAGCGCGCGCTCACCCGCATAGAGCAGGAGTTGCGGAGTCAACGGCAACAGATCGGAGACCTTCGGGAGAAGGTGGCCGGCATGGAGGGCGACTAGATCATGACCGTCGTAAATCTGGTAGGCACCATTCTAGGTGGCTGGCTGCAGCGTCGCGGCCGAATCGCCGAGGCCAAGGCGGAGGCCGCTGTTGAGCGTGCCAAGCGTGTCTCTGATCAGTCTGGGATCAAGGACGAGATCGTCCTGATCATCTGGTCACTCCCGGCCGCGATGGCTTTCATCCCCGGTGCCGCACCCTTCGTGAAGGAGGGCTTCGAGCAGCTTCGGCAAGCCCCGGAATGGTACGTCGTCGGGTACGTCTCAATCTGCCTGGCGATCTACGGCATCAAGCCCGCCGCCAAGCAGATCACCAAGTGGCAGCGCGGGAGGGACGGGAAGGGCGGTGAGGCTTAGGTGCGACGAACCGCCGTGACCTGCTTGCCTGGTTAGCTACCGGTAGAGCGTTGTGACGGTCGCCCTGCCTTCGATGCGGCCCAAGATTCTCGCCAGCGTCTTGTCGGTCTCGGCCTTGGTGTAAATCAGCGCCAGCAACTCCAGCGCGTCAGCCGTGTCGGCGGTCGTTGTGTGTCCTAGGCGCATGAGGTGGCGAGCGTCGCTTGCCATCTGTGTCCACATGCGGATGCGTGGATCGATTGGTTGGGGCATTGGTGAGTCCTCTGTGAGGCGAGGATGGTACTCCAGAACCTCAGAGCGCAGATCACCCATTTCTCAGCCCTAGCGGTGAATTCTGGTGACGCAAGATACGCCGGCTGGCCCTAGTCGAACGGCCACCGATGCTGGCGGCTAGAGTCAGTCTCGCTGCGGCTATTCCTCTGCCTCTAGGTCGGGAGGGCGCTGCGTTCGAAGCGCCTTCACCACAAGTTCGAACTGCTCTTCGAACTTGGCGTTGTTGCTCTCCCAGCCCGTGAAGTCCGCAGCTTGGCGCGCTCGAATGACGCTCGCGAACTTGTGCTTCCACTTGAATAGCTCTCCATCAAGATCCAATGGGATAAGCATCATCTTCTTCTCAGCACGCTCCCGCTCAAGCGCCTTTCCGATCTCGTCCCTAACCCACCAACTTGCTAGCGACTTCTCTGAGCAGCAAACAATCACCTTGTCGCGGACTCGCAATGCTCGGTCGATATCCGCATGGAAGTCATCGCCCGGTAGCACCTTCTGCTCATCTAGCCAGCAGCGTATCCCTCGGCCCTGTAGCTGATCATGCAGTCTGCGAGCGAAGCTCTTATCCTCGCGGTTGTAGCTGATGAAGCAGCTGTAGAAGGATATTGGTTTGGCAAGTAAAGACGGAAGGTACTCGATCCATAGGTCAGGTACTCCGCAGCCACGAAGGAAAACCTCAGGTAGGTTGGGCGCTCCCATTAGTGTCTCTACGCCGAGGCAGGACGGGCCGTGGTGGTTGATCGATTCGATGCCTTTCGTTTCGGTCAGATCCAAGAATCCGAGAATTGTCTCGTCGAGCACCGCTTCCGCAAGGTTCGCCTGATCGAGAATCGCATAGGAAAGGTTAACCGAGGTGAGCTCCGCCCCGCTCAGATTCGCCCTAAAGAGAAACGCATCTTTGAGGTTTGCGCTGTCCAAATGCGCCTCTTCTAAATCTGTTTCTGCGAGGTTCGCCGCAGTGAGGTTGGCCTCTCCGAGGTACGCCCCCCTGAGGTTCGCCCCGCGGAGGTCCGCCTCTCTGAGGTTCGCCCCCCTGAGGTACGCCCCCCTGAGGTTCGCCCCGCCGAGGTCCGCCCCGTCGAGGTTCGCCCCGTCGAGGTGCGCCCCGCTTAGGTTCGCCTGCTTGAGTTCTGGGAATACGTCAGGATTGGCCTCCCTCCACGCGTTCCACTCCAGAACGCTACTCGTCAGCAGCTTGACCTGATCTTCCTTTTTCATCGCTACGGGCTGATCCTCGCAACCGTTGCCTTCCCGTCAATTCTCGCGAGCATCTTCGCTAGGTTCCCCGGCCTCTGCACCTGAGTATAGGCGCTGTGTGTGGCGCGAGTGGGGGAGATGCGCTCCTCAACCTAGGGTTCATTGGACACCTCGACACACCACCTAATGCAACTGGGGCACCCTGGTGAGTGCGTATGCTCTAGCGGGTTCGGGAGGCGGACCTTGGGTCTGATGTGGACGCCACAGAGCATTGTGGTTGTCTAGGTCGCTCGGGACCTACCGCGCTCGTGGACTAGCCGCCGTACAAGGGTAGACGCAAGGTAGACGCAGAGTCGCGCAACTTGCTGATTCTTGGGGATCGTCAGAGAGGCTTTGCGTCGCCCCTGGGGGAGGGGCAAATTGGAGGTAAGCCGCTGATTTAATTGGTGGGCGATGCTGGGATTGAACCAGCGACCCCTGCCGTGTGAAGGCAGTGCTCTCCCGCTGAGCTAATCGCCCTTCCGAGCCGCGTAGAATAGCGACCCAACTTGCCCTCGTCAAAGCCTCCCGAGGCCGAATCGGGGCCAAATCCACCCGAGTCGGCTGCAGCGGCGGCGAACTCCCCGTATCCTCAGCGCTCCGTCGGTCGATGCCCGACCGCGAAGTCCGCTGTTCAGGTCGCTGTTGAAGAGCCATGTCCCCACCCCTGATCGCCCACGTCATCACCCGTTTGACCATCGGCGGCCTCGAGAACGGCCTGGTCAACCTCATCAACGCCATCCCGCCGGAGCGCTACCGCCACGCCATCGTGTGCATGGAGGACTTCACGGACTTCCGCGAGCGCATCCGCACGCCAGGCGTGGAGGTCATCGCCATGCACAAGCAACCGGGGCAGGACCCGGGGGCGCAGTGGCGCCTGTTCAAGCGGCTGCGCGAGATGCGGCCGGCGATCCTGCACACGCGCAACCTGACCGCTCTCGATGCGCTGTTCCCGGCGATGCTGGCGGGGGTGTCGCGGCGCGTGCACGGGGAGCACGGCCGGGATGTGGACGATCCGGACGGCACCAACGTGAAGTGGCAGATCGTCCGCAAAGTGCACCGGCCGCTGGTCAAACACTACATCTCGGTGTCGCAGGACTTACAGGGTTACCTACACGAGAAGATAGGTGTGGCCCCGCGACGGGTTACCCAGATCTACAACGGCGTGGACACGGAGCGCTTTCGGCCGCCGGCGCAGGGGCGCCGGGATCCGTTGCCCGCGGCCCCGGGCTTCGCCGATGAAGAGGCGGTGGTGATCGGCACCATCGGCCGCCTGCAGCCGATCAAGCATCAGATGCTCCTCGCCCGCGCCTTTGCCCAGATGCTCGCGCAGGCCCCGCACCTGCGCGACTGCGCGCGCCTGGCGATCGTAGGCGATGGCGGCACCTTCGATGCTATCGAGCGCTACCTGGCTGAGGCGGGTATCGCCGAGCACACCTGGTTGCCCGGCGCCCGCAACGACGTGGACGTGCTCTACCGCGGTTTCGATCTGTTCGTGTTGCCCTCGCTCGGCGAGGGCATCTCCAACACGATCCTCGAGGCGATGGCCTCCGGGCGGCCGGTGATCGCGACGGCCGTGGGGGGCAACGTGGAGCTGGTCGAGGACGGCGTGACTGGGTGTCTGGTCCCGTCCGACGATGTGCAGGGGTTGGCCGACACGCTGCAGCGGTACGTGGAAGACCCAAGCCTGCGTGCACAGCAGAGCGAGGCGGCGCGCGCCAGCGCCCTTACGCGCTTCAGCATGGACGCCATGGTGGGGGGCTATCTGAAGGTGTACGACGACCTGATGGCCAGCAGGTAGCAGCCACTTCATCCCGGTGCCCATGGGGCGCCGCTGCCGGTATCCTAGGTGCCTTCTCCGCAGCACCGCTTCGAGCCCCCATGACCGTCAGAACCCGATTCGCCCCGAGCCCCACCGGCTACCTCCACATCGGTGGCGCCCGCACCGCCCTCTACTGCTACCTTTACGCCCGCCGCCACAACGGCCAGTTCATCCTGCGCGTGGAGGACACGGACCGGGAGCGCTCCACGCCGGAAGCGGTGCAGGCGATCCTGGACGGCATGCAGTGGTTGGGGCTGGAACACGATGAGGGCCCGATCTTCCAAACGGAGCGCTTCGATCGCTACCAGGAGGTGATCCAGCAGCTGCTGGACGAGGGCAAGGCCTACTACTGCTACTGCTCGAAGGAACGCATCGACAAGGTGCGCGAAGAGCAGATGGCGCGGAAGGATAAGCCGCGCTACGACGGCCACTGCCGCGACAATCCCGACGCGGCGGTGCCGGGCGTCAAGCCGGTCGTGCGCTTCAAGACCCCCCTCGATGGCACGGTCATCGTCGAGGACCAGGTGCGCGGCCACGTGGCCTTCGATAACACGGAGCTCGACGATCTCGTCATCGCCCGCGCCGACGGCACGCCCACGTACAACTTCACGGTGGTGGTGGACGACATGGACATGGGCATCACCCACGTCATGCGCGGCGATGACCACTTGAACAACACGCCGCGCCAGATCCACATCTACAACGCCCTCGGCGCCACGCCCCCATCCTTCGCCCACGTGCCGATGATCTTAGGTCCCGATGGGGCGAAGCTGTCCAAGCGCCACGGCGCGACGAGCGTGATCGAGTATCGCGATCAGGGATATCTGCCCGAGGCGATCCTGAACTACCTGGTGCGCCTCGGCTGGTCCCACGGCGATCAGGAGGTGTTCTCGCGCGAGGAGATGATCTCCCTGTTCGACATCGCCGATGTGAACCAGTCGGCGTCGGCCATCAACCCGGACAAGCTCAACTGGCTCAACGCCCATTACATCAAGACCCTGCCGATGCCGGGGCTGGTGGATGAATTCCGGTGGCACCTGCACCGCCAGGGCATCGCTTACTCGGGCGGCGCGGACGAGCAGGCCGTGTTCATCGCCCTGCGCGAGCGCGCCAAGACCCTCATGGAGATGGCGAACACGAGCCGCTTCTTCTACGAGCCGATCACGGCCTACGAGGAGAAGGCGGCGCGCAAGAACCTGAAGCCCGAGGCGGCGGTCGTGCTGGAGCGGGTCATCGAGGGGCTCGAAGCGCTCGAGACGTGGGAGGAGGGGCCGATCCACGAGGTGGTGGTGGCGGTCTCCGAAGCGCTCGAGGTGAAGCTCGGCAAGGTGGCGCAACCGATACGCGTGGCGGTGACGGGGACGGCGGTTTCGCCGCCGATCGATGTGACCCTCGCCGTGCTCGGCAAGGAGGCGGTGCTGGAGCGGCTCGCGGCCGCCGTGACCTACGCCCGCGAGGCGACTCCGCCGGCGCGTTGAGGGAGCCCACACGGTTGGTTGACCGGTCCGGCAAGCGGGGGTAATCTTGCCGGCCTTGTCGGGGCTATAGCTCAGCTGGGAGAGCGCCTGCATGGCATGCAGGAGGTCGGCGGTTCGATCCCGCCTAGCTCCACCAACGCTTCCAGCACCCGCTCGGACTATCACACGTCCCCTTCGTCTAGAGGCCTAGGACTCCGCCCTTTCACGGCGGCAACAGGGGTTCGAATCCCCTAGGGGACGCCACTTCAACGCGAGCATCGATCGCGCCCGGGCGCGGCCTTGAGGCCGGCCCGACACGCTTACCCGATCAGCCTTAGAGCTTCTTCGCCGGCACGTCGGCGATCGCCGGCCACTTGGCGTCGGCCTTCTCGATGTTGCCGGGGATGTCCTTCTTCCAGGTGGCGTACACCTTGAGGTTCTTGTTCACGTAGAGCTGGCCATCGACGATCTCGAAGGCCTTGCCGTCGACCAGGAACTTCTTGCCGAAGGAGGCGCCGAGGGCGCAGTAGCCGCCGTAGGCGGGGGCGTAGCGCTCGGGATCGGCTGCGAACAGGTCGCGATGCTCAGCGGAGGCGAACTGGTAGTTCGCCCCGCCGTGGCTGGCGGTGAACTCCTCACTGCCGCGCACGGCCTTACCCTCGGTGAAGTAGGCCACGGCGTCGTAGCCGGCGAGGATCACGCCGTTGCGATCGGTGGCGGTGTCGACGCCCGCGAAGGCGGCAGGAATAGCGAGCAGGAACAGGGCGGCGGTCGCCATCAGCTTGTGAAACATGGTGTCTCCTCGGTGGATGTCGGCAGGTGAGCCTTTCGCGCATCGCGCGATTGCGAGGTAGTGGGCGGTGCGCGCGAAAACGTTACGCGCGGGCCGCCGTACGGCACGGCGCGCACTGCGGCAACATGGCACACTACGCGCCTTCATTTACCCCAAGCCTGCGGGAGGAGTTCCGACGATGAGCGAGCGCAGCGTGGACTGGCCGCCTTACTTTTCAGAACTCTACATCCACCGCAAACTCGAACTGGCCCTCGACCTAAGCTTGGCGCAGGTCTCGCCGGCGCTGGAGGCTGAGCTCGCTCCGCGCTTCGCCGCGGCCTTCGCCCACATGCAGGCGCTGGAGTCAGGAGCCATCGCCAACCCGGACGAGGGGCGGATGGTCGGCCACTACTGGCTGCGTGCCCCGGAGCTCGCCCCCAACGGCGAGCTCGGCGAGAGCATTCGCAACACCCGCGAGGCCGTCGCCACCTTCGCTCGCGACGTCTTGGACCAAACGATCCGGCCGGAGCGCCATGACCGCTTTACGGATCTGCTGTGCATCGGTATCGGGGGGTCCGCCCTCGGGCCGCAGCTGCTGGTCGAAGCCTTGGGGGACGCCATCGAGATGGGCGGCCTGCGCACGCACTTCCTCGACAACACGGACCCCGAAGGCATCGACCGGGTCATGGCCCCTTTGCTGCCCTGCCTGGGCACCACCCTCGTGGTGGTCACCAGCAAGTCTGGCGGCACGCCGGAGACTCGCAACGGCATGCTCGAGGTCGCCCACATCTTCGAGTCCTACAACCTGGCGCTCGGGTCGCAAGCGATCGCCATCACGGGCCGCGGGAGTAAGCTGGACTCCATAGCGCGCGAGGAGAACTGGCTGGCTCGCTTCTATATGGAAGACTGGGTCGGTGGCCGAACGAGTCTGTTCAGTGCCGTGGGCCTCGTGCCGGCCGCGCTCGCGGGCATCGACACCGATGCGATGGCGCAGGGCGCCGCCATCATGGATGAGGCGACGCGCATCGCGGACCTCGCCGAGAACCCGGCCGCCCGCCTGGCCCTGGCGTGGTACGCCGCCGGCGATGGCGCCGGGCCTCGCGATATGGTGGTGCTCCCCTACAAGGATTCGCTACTGCTGTTCTCACGCTACCTGCAGCAGCTGGTGATGGAGTCCCTCGGTAAGGCCACGGATCTCGACGGCAAACCCGTGAGCCAAGGCATTGCCGTGTACGGCAACAAGGGCTCCACCGACCAGCACGCCTACGTGCAGCAGCTGCGCGAGGGGCTCGACAACTTCTTTGCGACGTTCCTGGAAGTGCTCCGCGGCCGCGATGGTGACTCGGTCACCGTGGAGCACGACACGACCAGCGCCGACTACCTGTCGGGCTTTCTCCACGGCACCCGCCAGGCGCTGGCCGAAAACGGCCGCCGCTCGATCACCATCACCGTGCCGGTGGTGGACGCTCGCCGCTTGGGTGCCCTGATCGCCTTGTACGAACGGGCCGTCGGCTTGTACGCGCACCTGGTCAATATCAACGCATACCACCAGCCGGGCGTGGAGGCGGGCAAGCGGGCAGCGGGAGAGCGCTTGCACCTCCAACACAGCGTGCTGGCGGCCCTCCGGGGCGCGGACGGCGCCGCCCTCAGTCTCGATGCGATCGCCGCGGCCGCCGGCAGCGACGATCTCATCGCGGTGTTCCAGACCGTGCGCCACCTCGATGCCAATCGGCCCGAGGTGAGGCTCTCAGGTGACCCGCGCGAGCCCGCGAGCCTGCGAGTGCAGTTGACCGCATAGCGCACGCTTCGGCCATCACCATGTCTCGCGAGTCTTCGCCGCCGGCCTTGAGCGCCGGCGTCACCACCCCCCTTGGTGCCACTGTGGATGCGCGGGGGGTGAACTTCGCTCTGCGCGCGCCCGACGCCACGCACGCGGAGCTGCTCCTCTACCGCCACGCGCAAGATGTGCGCCCTCACCAGGCGATCGAGCTCGATAGGTCCGCGCACTTCGATCACGGGATCTGGCACGTGCACGTGGCGGGCGTGGAGCACGGCATGCTCTACACCTGGCGCCTCGACGGCCCCGATGATACGGCCGCGTCCGGCCATCGCTTCGACCCCCTGTGCGAGCTCGTCGATCCCTACGCGCGTGCCGTGGACACGGCCCTCTGGCATCGCGAGGAGCACCTGAAGCAGGGAGCCTCTGCGCGCCATCGCTCGATGCGCGCCATCGTGCTCGATCCCGAGATCGAGCCCGCGCTGGACGATGCACCCCTGCACATTCCCCTAGAGCGGGCGGTGATCTACGAGATGCACGTGGGCGGCTTCACCCGCGGGGCCGGAGCGGATGTCCAGTCCCCCGGCACGTTCCTCGGCGTGATCGAGCGTATTCCCTACCTGAAGGACTTAGGGATCACCCACGTCGAGCTACTGCCCATCTTCGCCTTCGACGAGCAGGAGGTGCCGCCGGGCACCCGTGCCGCGGGCTTGCGCAACTACTGGGGCTACAGCACGCACAGTTTCTTCGCCCTGCACCCGGGCTACGCCACCTCGCCCACGCTGGCGCGGCAGGAGTTTCGCCAGATGGTGAAGGCGCTGCACCAGGCGGGCATCGGTGTGATCTTGGATGTGGTCTTCAACCACACCGCCGAGGGCGGTGCCGGCGGCGCGGTGATCAACTTCAAGGGCATCGGTAACGCCTTCTACTACATGCTCTCGGCCGAGGATCGCCGCCACTACCTCGACTACACGGGCTGCGGCAACACGGTGAACGCGAATCATCCGTGGGTGTTGCGCATGATCCTCGACTGTCTGCGCTACTGGGTGCAGGAGATGCACGTGGACGGGTTCCGCTTCGATATCGCCAGCGCCCTCACGCGCCTTGGCGATGGCAGCGTGCATCACGACGCGCCCGCCGCCTGGGCCATCGAGTTGGAGCCGGCCCTGGCCAAGACCCACCTCATCGCCGAGTGCTGGGATGCGGCCGGGCTATATCAGGTCGGGAGCTTTCCGGGCCTGCGATGGGCTGAGTGGAACGGGCGCTATCGAGACTGCCTGCGGCGCTTCGTCCACGGTCACCCAGGTGTGCATGCGGAGCTCGCGGCGCGCATCACGGGCAGCGCCGACATGTACCAGGCGAGCGGCCGTACGCCGCGCAACAGCGTCAACTTCGTCACCTGCCACGACGGGTTCACCCTCGCGGACCTCGTCAGCTACGAGCGCAAGCACAACGACGCCAACGGTGAGGGCAATCGCGACGGCGGCGACCACAACCTCAGTCGCAACCACGGCGTGGAGGGGGAGACGGAGCATCCTGCCGTTCTCGCCTTACGCGCTCGTCAGGTGCGTAACCACCTCACGTTGCTATTGTTGAGCCAGGGCGTGCCCATGCTCAACGCCGGCGACGAGGTGCTGCGCTCCCAACAGGGCAACAACAATCCCTGGTGTCAGGACAATCCCGTGGGATGGTTCGACTGGGATGCGGTTCGGCGGCAGCCCAATACGCTGCGCTTCGTGCGCGAACTCATCGCCCTGCGCCGCCGCCATGCGAGCCTGCAGCGCCGGGGATTCCTCACCGGCAAGGCCCGCCGCGGGGCGCTTCTGCCAGACATCCAGTGGCACGGGCGCCGTTTGCATCGCCCCGACTGGGAGGACGGTGACGCTCGGGCCCTGGCCTTCACGCTGGCGGGCTTGGCACCCGAGGAATCTCCTCTGCACGTGATGGCGAACATGGCGGAGCACGACCAGCGCTTCATGGTGCCGCGCTACCCGGGCGTGCGCTGGCATCTCGCCGTGGACTGCGCCGCGCAGGCGGGAGCGGACATCTGGGCGCCATCTGAGCAGGTGCCCATCGACGTGACCAGCGGGTGGTGGCTGGTGCCCGCGCACGCGGTCGTGGTCCTGGAGGGGTGGGGCACCGATCCCGTCGATCACGAAGCCGGGGAGACGACGTAAAAATGCGAGCGGGCGCGAACCTTGCGATCACCTGCCGGGCTAGGAGCAGTAGCCGAGCAGGCGTCCGTACGGCAAGTCGCAGTGGTCCGAGCCCGCGCGCCAAAACGGTGATGTACGAGCAAGCAAGTCTCGTGCCGGCTGCGCGAATGTCCTGTGGGACAGGCGGTTTCCCCGTGATCGCGGGGTCCGTTGCGGTGTCATCTGTAAAGTCTCCCGACGTCCCCGCGTCGGCCCAGCTGTGGGGCCACGGCTGATGCGCTGGTACCTCGCCGGGGTCGCCACCTGGTTCGTGCCCCAAGGGATGCTGTCGGTGCTCGTGCCCTGGCTGATCGGCCACCACCTGCACCTCGAGGGGGCGCGCTACTTCGGCTACGCCTACCTGGTCTTCACCTTCCCTACGGTGCTCTGCGTGTTGCTGGGCGGGTGGGTCGCCGATCGCTACGACGAGCGCCGGGTGCTGCTGGTGAGCCAGGGCCTGCTGGGGGTGCTCGCGGCTGGCCTTGGGATCATCACCTTCGCTGGCCACCTCACCTACGCGCTCCTGCTCGCGTACCTGTGCTGCGTTGGTACCGCCTCCGGCTTCGTGCGCCCTGCCCGTGACTCCCTGGTGGGGACGGTATCGGGCGGTCAGATCCAGCGCCTGGTGACGGCGTCCACCGCGGTGCAGTTCGGTGTTCAGATCATCGGCTTTACGCTGGCCGGGTCCGTCGAGCGCACGGGGGCGGCGGTGATGTTCAAGCTCATGGCGCTCTTGCTGCTGACGGGGGCATTGGCTGCCCTGCGCTTGCCCGCGGCGAGCGCGCCGCGCTACCAACAAGTGCGGGAACGCAAGGCGGCGATTCGCAGCCTCCTGCACGAGCCGCTCGCCGTGTTGCGGGCAGCGCCCGGCTTGACTCCCGTGATGCTCATCAACCTGGTGACGGGCATCTGCTACACGGGCGCCTACTTCGTGATCGTGCCCAAGCTGGTGCTGGGCCTGGAGGGGAGCGGCGCTCGGGAACTGGCCTTGACCAACACGGCGTTCATGGTGGGTACGGTGCTCGTCACGGTGGAACTCCTGCGGCGTCGAGGTGTGGCGCGACGCCATGTGACCAACCTATTCCTCTCGATAGGGGCGAACGGTATCGCACTCACCCTGATCTGCCTGTCATCATCCATCTGGGGCATCGTGCTCGGCATGGGCTTGTGGGGGATGGGCACAGGGGTGACGATTTCCTTGGGGCGTACGATCGTGCAGGAGCGCTCGCCCGCCGCTCTGCGCGCGCGACTGCTGGCGATGTACCTGCTGACTTTCATGGCCGGTACGCCCATCGGCAGCCTCGCCCTCGGACTGTTGGCGGAACGCATCGGGGCCGTGTCCGCCGGGGTCGTGGCGGCGACCCTCACCATGCTCGCCACCTTGCTGCTCGCCATGGTCACCGACCTTCGTCGCGCAGATACCTTCACACCGAACGAGGCAGGGATGGGAAGCACCGGTGGATAGGCGAGGGGAACGGGAAGTCGAGTTCGAGCCACGACCGTTGCCGAGCCAGGTCATCGCCGTCTGTGTGGGCAACGTCTGCCGCTCGCCGATGGCGCATGCCTTGCTGGCCGTCGCCTTGCGCGAGCGGGGGTTGGGGGTGCGGGTCAGTTCCGCCGGCATCCGGGCCTGCGTGGGCCTGCCGGCAGATCCCACGTCGATTCAGCTCATGGCAGAACGGGGAATCGATATCAGCGGTCATCGCGGTCGTCAGCTGCTACCGAAGCAGGTGGATGCCGATACCTTGCTGCTGGTGATGTCGGACGATCAGGCGAAGTGGATCCGACGCCAGCGGGGGCGGCTGGCGTCTCAGGTGGCCGCGCTAGGCGAGTTCACCGTGGGCGACATCGACGACCCGGTCGGCGGTACGCGGGGCCAGTTCGAACGCGCCTTGGGCGAGATCGAGGAGGGGATCGAGGCCTGGCTCGCGCGGGGGTGGGCGGTGCCGCGCGAGGCGGGGGCGAACTCGTGATGGCGCCTCGGGGGTTCTCGTCGTGGGCGTCTCGCGCGGTGGCGACCCTCGTCGTGCTGATGGCGTGGGCGGTTGCCCTGTCCGCGGCCGATCGACCGCCCCCTCTGCCGGGACAGATCGGCCTGGTCGTCGACGGTCAGCTGCGCGAGATCAGCGGCTTGGCCGTGTCACGGCGCGATCCGGATCTTCTCTGGGTGCTGAACGACAGCGGCAACGGCGCACGCATCTACGCGATCGCGCGCAGTGGCGAACGGCTCGCCACCGTCGCGGTGCTCGGCGCGCGCAATCGGGATTGGGAAGATCTCACGGCGGCGACCCTCGAAGGGCGTAGCACCCTGATCGTCGGCGACATCGGCGACAACGAAGGCCGACGTCCCTACGTCACCCTGTACCTGGTGCCCGAGCCGTGGGTGGAGGAGGGGCGCCCCACCGCCGCCGTGAAGGTGGAGCGGACGATTCATTTCCGCTACCCCGATGGGCCGCGCGATGCGGAGGGTCTGGCGTTCGATCCCGTGGCCGGGGAACTGTTGGTGCTGAGCAAGCGGGCCGTGCCGCCTGCGCTCTACGCGGTGCCCGTCGCGAGCGATGAATCCTCGACCTCGACCGTGGTGACCGCCCGCAAGGTCGCGGAAGTTGCCTCATTGCCACCCCCCTCCCTGATCGATCTAGCGGCCGACCCACGATTCGGGATCTACGCATCGCAACCCACGGCGCTCGACTACGTGCCGAGCGTCGGTCTGTTGGTGATGACCTACGCGCGTCCGTACCTCTTCGATGCAAACCTGCCCGCGACGCCGGCGGAACTGCTCTCGGCCCCGCCGCGACCGGTGGTGAGTGCGCGCCTGAAGCAGGCTGAGGCAGCCGTCATCGACGGTGAGCACCTGCTGCTGACGAGCGAGCGGCTGCCGTCGCCGCTGTTGCGAGTGCCCCACGGGGTGCGCACGCGGTCGTCGACGGCGGCGGACGACGAGTAGATGCCGGGCGAATAGTTAGCGCGATATTGCTCTAGTGGGCGGATGAGCGGGAGCCGGGGACGGAGAGTCTCGGGGACTTGATCCAGTTCGGCGACAATCCCGGCTAATTCTCTATCCTTATAAAGACTTATAGGCGCGGCTCGGTTACAATAACCCGGATGTAACGCCTGTTTGCAGGTTAGCGACCAGACATTTGTGACGGAGGTCACATTGGACTGTCGGCCCAGGCTTTAGCGTCCCGGGGTCCTTCGACGGAGCAGGTCGAAGGCACCGTCAGATGCTCGTGCTGGGCCTCGCAAGGAAACCCTGCAGCGGCGAACCCCCGGGGTGAGATTTCCCATCACACCGGGCGGGTTTCCCGCATACCGAGACCGATGCAGCTGTCGAGTCATGGACGACGGAACTGGTGCCCCGTGTGAATGCGCGGTGCCGGCACTACAGGAAAGCACATGAGCACGCATTATCCGGTCGGTGCCCAGCAACGAGTGAGTGCTGGAAACCAACGCCCTCGCATCATCAGCAAGTTCCTGCGTCATTACGTGAACTTGCCGGTGCTGCTGCTGGCGATATTCGAATTCGTCATTCTCTTCGTCGCGGCTGCCATCGCCGTTGCCGCCACGGCCGAGGAGAACGTTGCGCGTCTGCCGCAGCCTTGGTGCGTGTTGTTCGCCACGGTCACCAGCCTCAGTTTCATTTCCATGGGCCTGTATCGGGTGCGCAGCATCCAGCGCACGCTCGGCCTGATCCTGCGCGTGGTGCTGGGTCTGTTCATGGCGGGCCTGGCGCTGGTCATCGTGTTTTACGCGGTCCCGGCGGCATCGGTGCATCCCAAAGCACTGGGTGCAGCGCTGATCACGGCCTTCGGTCTGATCGCGTTGGTGCGGACGGCTTTCTACCGTCTCGCCGGAGAGAATTTGTTCAAGCGACGGGTGCTGGTCTACGGCGCCGGTCGCAAGGCCGCCGGCTTGCTGAGCCTGCCGCAGCGTTACGACATGCGCGGCTTCTACTTGCTGGGTTTCGTGCCGCCTCCCAACCTCGATCGCCAGGTGCAAGATGAGCAGGTCATCGACCTCGAGGCCAGCAGCCTGCTCGACTACGCCCGTGAGCACGACATCGATGAGATCGTGGTGGCGATCGATGATCGCCGTAACGCTTTTCCGGTCCAGGAACTGCTCGACTGCAAGCTGCGCGGGATCAACGTCACCGATGCGATCAGTTTCGTGGAGCGCGAGACGGGCAAGGTGAAGCTCGACCTGCTCTACCCGAGCTGGATGATTTTCTCCGAGGGCTTCAGCCGCAATCTGCTGCACTCCCGCGTGCAGCGCATCTTCGATGTAATCGCGAGCCTCGCGCTGCTGACGATCACCTGGTGGGTGATGCTGATCACGGCCCTCGCCATCTGGGTGGAGAGCGGCTTCAAGCACTCCGTGCTGTACAAGCAAGTGCGCGTCGGCTTCGAGGGCAAGCACTTCGAAGTGATGAAGTTCCGCAGCATGTCGCCGGACGCGGAGAGCGGCGGCAAGGCCGTGTGGGCGATCGAGAACGATAAGCGCGTGACCCGCGTCGGGGCGGTGATCCGCAAGTACCGCATCGACGAGTTGCCGCAGATCTTCAACGTCTTGCGCGGCGATATGAGCTTCGTCGGCCCGCGGCCGGAGCGCCCGAGCTTCGTCGAGGAACTCAGCGCCCTGATCCCCTACTACCGTGAGCGGCACTTCGTGAAGCCGGGCATTACCGGCTGGGCGCAGCTCTGCTACCGCTACGGTTCCTCCACCGAAGATGCGATGGAGAAGCTCCAGTACGACCTGTACTACCTCAAGCACCGCAGCGTGGTCTTCGACCTGATGATCCTGTTGCAGACGGCCGAGGTGGTCCTCCTGCGCCAGGGCGCGCGTTGAGCGCGTGCTCGACAGCTGGGGGGCGCAGCGCCGAGATGCCGCTGATCGCGGCGGGGGCCTGATCAGGTGCAGGCCGCGACCCTAAGCTACTCGCTCGGCGTCATCGCTTTCGCCGCGCTGCTCGGCGTGCTTCTGATGCGTTGGCGTCGGCGCCTCGGCGGCGGCGGACTGGTGCTCGCCTGCATGGCCACGATCGCCTGGTGCGTGGTGGCCGCCTTGCACGCGGCCGATCTCGCCGTGCGTCCCGCCGCGGAGTGGGTGTTCCTGGCCGAGGCGTTGCGCGCCGGTGTGTGGCTGTCGCTGATGTTGACCTTGCTCAATGCGGGGCGCGACGCCGCTGATCGTACGCCCGTCACCGCGCGTGCCCTGGTGACGGCCGTGTGGGTGAGCGCGCCGGTGTTGGTGGGCGTGCAAGCCCTGGTCGGGTCGCCGCTGCCCGATTGGGTCACCCGCACCTACCATCTGTCGGGCCTGGTCATCGCGGCCACCGGTGCCCTGATGGTCGAGCAGCTCTACCGCAACTCCGATGAGGAGGGCCGATGGGCCTACAAGCACCTGTGCTTGGCCCTCGGGGTGGCGTTCGCGGTGGATCTGTACTTCTATGCGGAAGGGTTGCTCCTGCAGCGGCTCAGCGGCGAACTGTGGTCGGCGCGCGGCGCCGTATGGGCGATGACCGTGCCTTTGCTCGCCATCTCCGCCTCGCGCTTCCCGGATGGCCGGTCAACGCTGCGCATCTCTCGCCGCCTGGCGTTCTACTCCACCAGCATGGCGGCCGTTGGCGCCTACCTGTTGGCGATGGCCGCCGGTGGATACTACGTGCGCTCGATCGGTGGCAGCTGGGGCGCGATGGCGCAGGTGGTGTTCCTGGTCGGTGCCGTGCTCGTGCTCGCCGTCACCCTGTTCTCCGGGCAGGCGCGGGCCAAGGTGCGGGTGTTTCTGAACAAGCACTTCTACACCTACAAGTTCGACTATCGGGAAGAGTGGCTGCGGGTGATTCGCAGCCTCTTCGTGCCCGATGCTGATGACACGACGCCGCTACCGGCGCGAGCCCTGAAAGCCGTGGCAGAGATCATGGACAGCCCGAACGCGGGGCTGTGGGTACGCGACGATGCCAACAGCGATTACGAGCCGGCCGGCGGTGATTTCGCCGGTCGCGATTCGCCGGCGATCCCCGCCGACTCCTCCCTGGTCCGCTTCCTCAAGGAGCAGGAGTGGATCATCGACCTGGGCGATGTGCAGTCCCGGGATCCGCGCTACGGCGAGTTGGAACTACCGCAGTGGCTGGTGGACGAGAAGCGCGCCTGGTTGGTGCTGCCGCTCCTTCACGGCAGTAATCTCCTCGGCATCGTGGTGCTGGCCAACCCGCGGGCGGCCCACGCCCTCACCTGGGAGGACATCGACCTGCTGAAGACGGTGGGCCGGCAGGTGGCGGGGGTGCTCGCGGAGCACGCATCGGCGCGGCGGGTCGCTGAGGCAAGCCAGTTCGACGCCTACAACCGGCTCTCCGCGTTCATCATGCACGACCTGAAGAATCTGATCGCCCAGCAGTCCTTGGTCGTCGGCAATGCCGCCCGACACAAGGACAACCCGGCCTTCGTCGAGGACGCCATCCAGACCGTGGACAACTCGGTTAAGCGAATGGCTCGCCTGCTGGAGCAGCTGCAGTCCGGCCGGGTCAGCTCGACGGCCGCCCGCGTGAGTCTGGCAGACTTATGTCGCAAGGTAGCCGCCGATTGTTCTCGTAACGTACTTCCGGTCACCGTAGAGGTGGCTGACGAGGGGCTCTTCGTGGAGGCGGCCCGCGAGCAATTCGCCCTGGTACTCAGCCACATCGTGCGCAATGCACAGGAGGCGAGCAGCGCCGACAGTGAGGTGGTGATCCGGGTGCATCGCGATGGTGCAACGGATCGCGGCGTGATCCAGGTCACGGACACGGGTAGCGGAATGGATGATCGTTTTATTCGAGAGCGCCTGTTCAAGCCCTTCGATACAACAAAAGGAAACAAGGGCATGGGCATCGGCGCCTACCAAGCGCGCGAGTTCGTGCGCGCTGCCGGTGGCGACGTGCACGTTCACAGCCAACCCGGCCAGGGAACCCGCTTTGTTATCAGTCTTCCGCTGCTGCCGGTGGCGGAGGATTCTGTCGATCACGTCGAGGACGAGGGTATGGCTGCGCAAGCGGCGGCCTCGCGTACGGAGGCGGTTGGGTGAGTAAGAAGCAGCCACTACTGGTGGTTGAGGACGATGCCGGGCTGCAGAAGCAGCTCAAGTGGTGTTTCGACGACTACGAGGTGCTGATCGCCGGCGATCGCCAGGCGGCCATCGCCGAGCTGCGTCGTGCGGAGCCGCCCGTGGTGCTGCAGGACCTGGGTCTGCCGCCGGATGCGGACGGTGTCACCGAGGGGCTCAAGACCTTGGAAGAGGTGCTCGCCCTCGCCCCCCACACCAAGGTCATCGTGGTGACCGGTAACGGCGATCGTGAGCGCGCCGTGCAAGCGGTCTCCCTGGGCGCCTACGACTTCTACCACAAGCCGCTCGACACCGATGTGCTGAAGCTCATCGTCGATCGCGCCTTTTACCTGCACGAGCTCGAGGACCACAACCGTCGTCTCATGGCCTCGCAGGCCAGCTCGCCCCTGGAGGGGGTGATCGCGAGCAGCGATCAGATGATGAAGGTCTGCCGCCTGATCGAGAAGGTGGCGCCGACCGTGGCGACCACGCTGCTGCTCGGCGAGAGCGGCACCGGCAAGGAAGTGCTCGCCCGCGCGGTGCACGCGCTAAGCCCGCGGGCGAAGAAGAAGTTCATCGCCATCAACTGCGCGGCCATCCCCGAGAACCTCCTCGAGAGCGAGCTGTTCGGTTACGAGAAGGGCGCGTTTACCGGGGCCACCAAGCAGACCCCGGGCAAGATCGAGTACGCCGATGGCGGCACCCTGTTCCTCGATGAGATCGGCGACATGCCGATGTCGCTGCAGGCCAAGCTCCTGCGTTTCCTCCAGGAGCGCGTGGTGGAGCGTGTGGGCGGACGCGAGGAGATCCCCGTGGATGTGCGCGTCGTGTGCGCGACCAACCAGCATTTGGAGACCGCGATCGCCGAGGGGCGCTTCCGCGAAGACCTCTACTACCGCATCAGTGAGGTGACGGCGGACATTCCGCCGCTACGTGAACGCGACCAGGACGCAATCGTGCTGGCGCGGGCCTTCCTGTCGCGCCTGAGTGCGAAGCACGGGCGCAACATCCGCGGGTACGCGAGCGACGCGGTGTGGGCGATCGACGCCTACGGCTGGCCGGGCAACGTGCGCGAGCTGGAGAACCGGGTGAACCGCGCGGTCATCATGGCCGATGGCAAGCAGATCACGGCCCTGGATCTGGGGCTGGAAGATGTTGAGCCGGTGGAGCGGGATCAGTTTAATCTGCGCGCCGTTCGCCAGCAGGCTGAGCGCCAGGCACTGCAGCGTGGCCTGGCCATGACCGACGGCAACATCTCGAAGGCGGCGGAGTTGCTGGGCGTGACGCGGCCGACCTTCTACGACCTCATGCAAAAACACGCCCTGGGCAACGGATCGGCTAAAGCGGAATGAAGGGAGAGCAGATGATGATCACGCAGAGGGTGCGCCACGCAGGTGTGGCGATCGCCGCCCTGACGCTCCTGGCGAGCTGCGGCGGTGAAGTCCCCACGCCGGAGTTGATCTCGCGCGCGGTCGCCGCGAGCGAAGAGGGTCGCTATCGCGAAGCGATCATCGATCTGCGCAACGCCGTCGCGAATGACCCGAACAACGCCGAGGCCCGCTTCGAGCTCGGGTCGGCCGCCCTGCAACTCGGCGACGCGGCGACGGCTGAGAAGGAGCTGCGCCGCGCCCGCGAACTCGGCTACGACGCCGAGCCCACGATCGCGAAGATGGCAGCGGCGCTGATCCAGCTAGGTCGTCCGCGCGAGGCCTTGGCGGAGCTTGCGAATGCCGAGGAGCAGGACGCTGAAATTCTCGGCCTGGCGGGCTTGGCCCTCGAGACCAACAACGATGGTAACGGGGCGCTCCGCGCGTACCAGGAAGCGCTCAAGCTCGACGGCAACGAGGAACGCGCGCTGCTCGGCCTCGCGCGCTCTGCCCTCGCCAAGGGCGATCGCGTGGTGGCTGAGGAGACCTTCGCCAAGGCCGTTGCGGCCCACGGCGATTCGCCCCGTGTGCGCTTGGACTATGGGCGTTACCTCTACTCGCGCGGGCGTGTCGCCGACGCCGTCGCCGAATATCAGAAGGGCCTGGCCCAACCCCTGGCCCAACAGCGCCTGCCCGTGAGCTGGGATCTGCACATCTCGATGGCCGAAGCGCAGCTCGCCGTCGGTGATCTCGAGGGCGCTGCCGAGTCCATCGAGACCTTGAACGGCCTGCAGCCCGATCACGTGTTGGTGAAGTACTTGCGCGCGCGCATCGCCTTCGAGCGTAAGGATCTAGCCCTTGCCAGCGAGTTGGCCGCCCGGGTGGTGGTGGAAGCCCCCCAATTCGACGCGGCCCAGATGCTGCAGGCGACGATCAATCTCTCTCGCCAGGAGTACACCCAGGCTCGCCTGCTGCTCGAGCGCCTGGCGACGCGCAACCCGAACGACCCTCAGGTGCGCAAGCTCCTGGCGGCGGCGCGAGCGGGCGGTGACAACCGTGGCCCGGAGGGCGACACCACGCCCGGTGAGCTTTCCCAGGATGCGGTCATGTCCCTGCTCGGGTCGGCGAATGCCGAGACCGGCGATTTCGGTTCGGCCGTGGTGCTCTGGGAGCGGGTGCTGAAGGAGAACCCGGGCGATGAAGAGACGCGCTTGGAGCTGAGCACCGCCTACATGCTCGGCCAGCGCCTCGATGAGGCGCGGACCTTGCTCGCCGAGGGCCAGTGGAGCTCGCCTGAAAACGAGGAGCGCGCGGCCGTGCTGGACAGCCTGGTCACCTTGCGGACCGGCGATCTCGCCGCCGCGCGGACGCAGGCGGCGCAGACCGCAGAACGCTTCCCCGAGTCCGCACCGGCCGTGAGCCTGCAGGGCCTGATCGAAATGCGTCAGGACACGGCGTCGGCCTCGCGCTTTTTCCGTCGTGCCCTGGAGTTGGATCCTGGCCACACCAGCTCGATGATCAATCTATCGAGCATCGCTGTGGTCAACGGTGACATCGATCGGGCGACCGCATTGCTTCGCTCCTTCGTCGACAACAATCCCGACGATGCCATCGCCCTGGACGCGCTCGCGCGAACGCAGCTCAGGGCGGGGGATGTCGAGGGCGCCATCGCCAACCTCGAGCAGGCGCGCGCCGCGGATCCGAACGCTGTGGCAGCCCGCCTGCAACTCGTCGAGCTGCAGGCCCGCGCCTCGGACTTCGTGAGTGCCGAGCAGGTGGCGCGTGAACTGGTCGCCGTGCGACCCTCCTTGCCGAGTGCCCACAACGCGTTGGGCATCGCGCTGATGGGGCAGGGCAAGATGGACGAGGGCATGGCGAGCCTGCGCACCGCGCTGCGCATCCAACCGTCCTCCGTCGAACCCCTGCGCAACCTCGCGCGGGCCGAGTTCGCCACCAACGACCGCACGCAAGCACAGCAAACGGTCGATCAGCTCCTGCGCTACGCGCCGAACGATGCGGTCGGCCTCGAGCTGGCCACCCGCCTGGCGATCGGCGATGGACGCACGGACGAGGCGGAGTCGCTGCTCGGAAAACTGGTCGCAACGGACCCCGAGGGCACCGCCACCCTGAGCAAGATGCTCGGCGGTGACATCGCTTTGGCCCGTGGGCAGATCGACGAGGCGATCAGCGCCTACGAGTCCGCCTTCGCGCAACGGCAAGCCTCGCCGCTCGTGATGCGCCTGTTCGAAGCCCGCGGCCGTCGCGGCGATGCGAACCCTGACCAGGTGCTGCGCGATTGGCTGGAGGGATCGCCCGCCGATGCGACCGTCCGCATGGCCGCGGCACAGTACTCGCAGCAAGCCGGCGATGTGACGCGCGCCGCCGCGGACTACGAACTGCTGCTCGAGCAGAACGAGAGCAACGTGGTGGCGTGGAACAATCTGGCCTGGGCCTACTCGGAACTGCGTGACCCGCGCGCCCTCGACGCCGCCAAGAACGCCCTCGATCTGGCCAGCGCCAGTCCGACCATCCAGGACACCTACGGTTGGATGCTCATCCTCGATGGTCAATTGGACAACGGCGTGTCTATGTTGCGCGACGCCTGGGAGGCGGCGCCCTCGATCGGCGATATCGGCTACCACCTTGCGGCGGGCCTGGCCCGCGCCGGAGACACGGAAGAAGCACGTACGGTGCTGGCTCGAGCGCTCGAGACCGGGGGAGAGTTCTCCACCCGGAGCGAGGCTGAGCAGTTGATGGGAGAGCTGTAATGGAAGCGCGAAGGGAGCTTTCGATGATGATTCACACGACGCGATGGCTGGCACGTGCCGGCTTGGCACTTACGCTGGCGCTAGTGGTTGGCTGCGCGAGCACCACGGGGACGCAGCCGACCGCCGCCATTCCTGCGGCCGGAGACGGCGCTGAGTACATTATCGGCCCCGGCGACTCGCTCAGCATCTTCGTGTGGCGCAACCCGGACCTGTCGGTGGATGTGCCCGTTCGTCCGGACGGCCGTATCTCCTCACCGTTGGTGGAGGACATGGTGGCCGCCGGCAAGACGCCGACCCAGCTGTCTCAGGACATCGAGTCGGTGCTTGGTGAATATATCCGTACGCCCAACGTGACCGTTATCGTGGGGGGCTTCGTCGGCACCTTCGGTGAGCAGATCCGCGTGGTCGGCCAGGCGGCGCAGCCGCAGGCGCTCGCTTACCGCGATCGCATGACCGTGCTCGACGCAATGATCGAAGTGGGTGGACTCACGCCGGAAGCCGCGGGCAACCGCGCCAAGCTGGTGCGCTACGTCAACGGCGAGCAGCAGGAGTACCCCGTGCGCCTGCACGATCTCCTGAACAAGGGTCGCATCGAGGCCAACGTGCCCCTGCGCCCCGGGGATGTGTTGATCATTCCCGAATCGGTGTTTTGACCAGTCTCCGGTGAAGCCGGGTGCGCGATGGGCCTGAAGGGCCTCATCGCGCAGGAGCTTGAAGCAAGATGAACGAACTCTTCACGCAGATCATTGAGCAGGTCAGAGGCGTCTGGCGCTTTCGCTGGCGGGCGCTGGTGCTCGCTTGGCTGGTCGCCGTCTTTGGTTGGACCTACGTCTATACGATCCCGGATTTCTACCGAGTGGATACCCGTGTGGCTATCGACACGGAGTCTGCCCTGCGCGAGTTGATGGAAGGGCGCGTGGTCTCCACCAACGTGATGAGCGAGGTGGAGTTGATGTCGCAGGCGTTGCTCAGCCGCCCGCGGCTAGAGGCGGTGACGCGAGAGACCGATCTCGATCTGCGCGCCAGCACGCCGCGGCAGTACGAGAGTCTCCTGGACTCGCTCCGTCGCAACATCCGCTTAACGCGCGAGAGAAGCAACAGCGGCAACGCCATCTTCAATCTGAGCTTCACCGACACGGACCCCCGCATGACCTACGAGGTGGTGTCTAAGTTACTCGAATCCTTCGTTAGCGAGACGGTGGATGTGGACCGGCGCGGGCGCGAGGAGGCCCTCGAGTTTCTGGAGCAGCAGTTGAGCGTCTACGAGCAGGAGCTCAACGACGCGGAGAATGCGCTGGCGGAGTTCCAACGGGCGAACGTCGGCCGCGTGCCGGGTGAAGAGGGCGATTACTACGCGCGCCTGGAGGGTGCGATCTCTCTGCAGAATCGTTTGGATGCTGCCCTTCGCGTGGCTCGCGACAAGCGCAATCTCCTGCAGCAGCGGATCGCCGGTGAAGAGGCGGTGTTCGGCATTGCGCCGGGGCCGAGCAGCAGCGTCGCCACGTCGGTGGACGCACAAGTTGTGGATGTGGAACAGCAGCTTCAAGACTTGCAGCTGCGCTTCACGGAGAAGCACCCCGACGTGTTGGCCGCCCAGGCTCGCCTCGAGCAGCTCTACGCGCGTCAGGACGAGGAGCGCGCCGTCGCCGCCGGTGCCCTGCCCGACACGGGTGATACGGATCTGGCGCTCAATCCCGTTTACCAGGAAATGCGTATCCAGCTGACCACGGCGGAGCTGGACGTGGCGAGCCTCGAGGCGCAGCTGCGACAGCAACAGGCCACGGTGACGGGCCTTCGCGAGGCAGTCGACACGCTGCCCGTGGTGGAGGCTGAGTACAAGCGCCTGACCCGTGACCTCAGCACGATCCGGGCGAACTACGAGGACTACAAGCAGCGCGTAGAGGCCGCACGCACCACGCTGATTTTGGAGAGTCGCGGAGACGATGTGCAGTTCCGCGTGCTGGAGCCGCCCAAGTCGCCGATTACGCCCGATGGGCCCAACCGAGTGCTGCTGCTGACGGTGGTGCTGATGGGCGCGCTTGGTGCGGGCGCCGGCTTGGCCTTCGTCTACCACCAGCTAAATCCCATCTTCAGCAACCGCAACTCCCTGTCGACGATCACCGAGCTGCCGGTCATCGGTAGCGTGAGTTTGATCGAGACGCCCGCCGAGCGTTTCCGCCTGCACACGCAGACGGCGCTGTACGGGGTCGGGTTGGCCACCTTGGTGATCGCTTGGGTCGGTTCCGTCATGTTCAATGAGAAGGGCGTGGCCTTGGCCTCGCGCCTGATGGCGGGGGCGGGGCTATGAGTATCGTCGAGAAGGCCATGAAAAAGCGGCGCGCTCAGAGCGAGCGGGCCGCCGATGCCAACACCAAGGCGCAGGGTGAGGAGCTCGAGCGCGACGGATCTCGCCTGATCGATGCGGCCGGCGAGTCGGCGCACGGCTTGGTCGAGTTCGCCGAGGAGACCGGCGAGGAGATGGACGCGGCGGCGGCGCCGATCGCGGCCGACGAGGATGAGGTGCTGAGCCCGAGCGGGTCGTCCGTGGAAGACACCGCGAGCGGCGACGGTGGCCGCTCCCAGATCCAAGCTGGCGATGCACGGGCCCCGGAGGGCACACGCACGCCCCGCCGCAGCAACGTACCGCGCCTGGACCTGCCCATCGCAGCCCTGCGCGAAAGTGGGTTGATGCCCGACGAGCGGGAGACGCGGCGGATCGAAGATCAGTACCGCCGTATCAAGCGACCGCTGCTGGCGAACGCCTTCGGTATCAACGTGCCGCGCCTCGAAAATGGCAACCTGATCATGGTGGCCAGCTCCCTACCCGGCGAGGGCAAGAGCTTCACCAGCTTCAACCTGGCCATGAGTATCGCGCACGAGCTCGATCGCACGGTGCTGCTGGTGGATGCCGATGTGGCCAAGCCACACATCTCCCGTGCCTTGCAGATGCAGGACCAGCCGGGCCTGATCGATTTGATCAGCGATCCAACCATCGACCTGCAAGATGTCATCCTGCCCACGAGCATGGACAGCATGCGTTTTCTACCCGCCGGGCCGATCCATCGCCATTCGACGGAGCTCCTGGCGAGTACGCGCACGGCGCAGCTGGTGGAAGAGCTCGGGCAGCGCTACCCCGACCGCGTGATCGTGTTCGATACGCCGCCGTTGATCCCCACCACGGAGGCCCAGGCGATGGCGCACCTCATGGGACAGATCGTGGTGGTGGTGCACGCAGGTCACACGCCGCAGAACGCCGTGATGCAGGCGCTGGAGACGATCGAGGGCACGGGCGAGATCAGCCTCGTGCTGAACAAGACGCGCACCGCCTGGGGCGATGAGTACGGCAGCAGCTACGGTTACTACGGAAAGTACGGTTATGGCAGTGACTAGGACGAGCGCCCGGGCGCGCATACGGCTCGTGCGCCGCTCGCACTTGCGCAGTGGTGCCGTGCTTGCGGCCGCTGGACTCGGGGTCGCCGTGACGGCCGCGGCGGAGTGGACCTTCGAGCCCGCGGCGGAGCTGCGCACGGTCGCTACCGACAACGTCCAATTGCAGGGCGACGGTGAGGAGCAATCCGATCTGGTAGGTGTGCTCAACCCGAGTTTCTCCCTGCGCCGCGAGGACGACACGCTCAACATCGGCCTCGACTACAGCCTCGAGGCCGTGGGTTACCTGGAGACGGACGGTGCCAATCAGATCTTTCAGCAGATCAACGGTGGCCTGGATGCCTCCCTGCTAGGTGATCATCTGCTGATCAACCTCGGGGGGGCACTGTTCCAGCAGGTAGCGGACCCCTCGAACCCGTTCATCAACAACAACGTGGCGGTGACCGGCAACCGAACCGATACGGTCAACCTGGACGGCACCGTCACCTGGCAGCAGTCCTTCGGCGATTTCGCTGATTTCTCCGTGTCACACTCGGAGTCGCGCTTCGATTTCGACCTGCCCCAGCTGATCGATACCGATGCGTCGTCGAGCAACTTCCGCCTGGCCAATCCCGAATCCGGACAAGGGATCACGTGGTCACTCACCGGTAGTCTGGATCGCATCGAGTTCAGCAACGATATCCCCGAGGCAGAGTTCTCGACCCTCCTCGCGGAGGTCGGTTACTGGGCCACGCCGAACCTGCGCGCGTTCGTCAACAGTGGCGTCGAGAGCGACTTCCTCGAGCACCGCAGCGAGATCGACTACGACACCTTCATCTGGACGGCCGGTTTCGACTGGAGCGTCGCCGACCGCGATCAGTTGACCGTGAGCTACGGTCGTCGCGTCTTCGGCGGCAACTTCAACTTCAGCTGGCTCCACCGCCTGGGTGAGAAGCTTGAGGTGAGCGTCGACTACCAGGAGTCGCCGTCGACCAACCCGCAGAGTGCCCGTTTGCAAATTCGCTCCTTCGCCGATCGCGAGAGCCTGGAAGCGCTGAGCAATCTGGTGGGCCTGGATCGCCCGAGCAGCGCCGACTCCTTCGTCCGTCGCCGCCTCACCGCGGGAATCCGTGCCGACGGCAATCGCCTGGATTTCGGCGTCAGCGCCTACTACGAGCGACGCACGGATCGAGTAAACCCTCTGGGCCTCGAGCTCGACGTGGACGACGAGGAAGCGGAAGGCGGGCGCGCCTACGTCCGGTGGGACGTCGGCGTGCGCACGCAACTCAACGCGGATATCAACTGGGAGCAGGCGCAGTTCCTCGGGGCCGGGGAAGTGGAGCGCTTCACCACCGCGCTCGGCGTGGACTACTCGCTGGGTAGCAACACGGATATCACCTTCGAGTACCGCTACTTCGACGGTGGGTCCCCCACCCAGGGCTTTATCGAGAACCGCCTGACGCTCACCCTAGGGCGGCGCTTCCAGTGATCGGCGGCGCCTCGCCAATCCTCATCGCTGGGGCACGACGCCCCGGTGGTCTGCACCAAGCCTGGTGTCCGCGAGCACGCGGGCCCAGCAGGTAAGAGCAACACCGCACCATGTACACGGAACACTACGGCTTCTCTGCCAAGCCGTTCGCCCTCACGCCTGACCTGCGCTTCTTCTTCCCGAGTGCGGGCCACCAGCGCGCGATGTCCTATCTGCGCTATGGCCTGGAGCAGGGCGAGGGGTTCGTGGTGATCACGGGGCACGTGGGCACGGGCAAGACCCTTCTCATCCAAACCCTGTTGAACGAGCTCAGCACGCAGGACATCGCCTTCGCACGCATCGCCACGGCCAACCTCTCCGCCGAACGGGTGCCTGCGGTGGTGGCCTCCGCCCTCGGCCTGTCCTTCGAGGGCAAGAGTAAGGAGGCGCTGCTGCGCTCGCTCGAGCGTGCCCTCGTGAAGGCACGCAAGAAGCTCGAACACGTGCTGCTGATCGTGGACGAAGCGCAGACCCTGCAGCGAGACGTGCTCGAGGAGTTTCGTATCCTGAGCAACCTCGAGGTGGGCGGTAAGGCGCTGCTGCAGGTGTTCCTGATCGGCCAGACCGAGCTGCAGCTCGGCCTGCGTAAGCGCAACATGCGCCAGCTTCGCCAGCGTATCGTCGCGTCCTACCACCTGCAGCCGCTCAGCGCCGAGGACACGCGCGACTACATCGAGTATCGCCTGAATGCCTGCGAGTGGGACGGCCTGCCGACGATCACCGACGATGCCTACGACAAGGTCCACGAGGTCACCGAGGGAGTGCCTCGAAAGATCAATATCCTGATGGACCGCATCCTGCTGTTCGGGTCGCTGGAGGACGTCGATGCCTTCGACAGCTCCCACGTCACGGCGGTGATGAACGAGCTGCAGAGTGAGCTCGCGGGTGACCTTGCGGAGATCGAGGACGAGCCCGACGACATCAACGATGGTCTCGCCGGCAGCGACGAGGAGCGCCGCCCGTCGCGCCTGGAGTCACGCCTGCGTGCCCTGGAGCAGAAGCTCGACAAGCTCAATGCTCACGGCAGCGGCAAGTAGCAAGCGTAGGAGGTCAGTGTGAGTACGCCTAGCAGCCTCGCTAGCCCAGAGCCCCTTGAGCCCCTGGCCACCAAGGGGCCCACCACGCCCAACCAATGGGTCAGCGTGGCCGATGCCTACGCGAGTGAATCGCCAGTCAACGCCATGTCCGTGGACGTGGAAGACTACTTTCAGGTATCCGCCTTCGAGCAGCAGGTGGCCCGTGGTCAATGGGATGACCTGGAGCTGCGCGTCGAGGCGAACGTCGATCGCATCCTGGAACTGTTCGCGCGTCACGATGTGTGCGCGACGTTCTTCACCCTGGGCTGGGTGGCCGAGCGTTGCCCGCAGATGGTGCGACGGATCGTCGAGCAGGGGCATGAGCTGGCCAGCCACGGCTACCAACACACCCGTGTGACGCAGCAAGATGAGCGCGAGTTCCGCCAGGACGTGCTGCGCACGAAGGGCATTCTCGAGGACCTCGGCGGTGCGCCGGTGCTCGGCTACCGCGCCGCGAGCTACTCGATCGGCGCCGACAACCTCTGGGCGCTCGATGTGCTGGAGGAGACGGGGCACCGGTACAGCTCGAGCATCTACCCCATCAAGCACGACCTCTACGGCATGCCGGAGGCGCCGCGCTTTGCCTTTCGTACCCGAGGCGAAGGCGGACTGCTCGAGTTTCCGGTGAGCACGGTCGATCTCGCCGGGCGCCGGCTGCCGTGTGGCGGCGGCGGCTTCTTTCGCCTGTTCCCGTACCAGTTCTCGAAGTACCTCATCCAACGTTTCAATCGCACGACGTCGCAGCCCTCGATCTTCTACTTCCATCCCTGGGAGGTGGATCCGGAGCAGCCGCGGATGGCCGGCGCGAGCGCCAAGAGCAAGTTCCGCCACTATCTCAATCTCAATCGGATGGAGGCGCGCCTGGAGCGCCTGGCCGACGACTTCGTGTGGGCACCGCTGCGCGATGTGTACCGCATCGACTATTAGGGGTTGGCGAGGATGAGCCTTATCGACGACGAGCACTCAGCCCCGATCGTTGCCGCGCCTGAGGGGGCGCAAGCGGACGATCGACGCGAACCCGTACAGGTGCGGGCGTTCACCCGCGAGGATGCAGCGCGGTGGGATCGCTTCGTGGAGGCGGACTGTGCGGAGGCGACCTTCTTCCACCTGAGCGGCTGGGAGCGTGTGCTGCGCGAGGCTTTCGGCCATCGTTGCCACTACCTGCTCGCCGAACGCAGCGGGAGCATCGTTGGCGTACTGCCGTTGGCGCAGGTGAAGAGCATGCTCTTCGGGCATTCCCTGATCTCCACCCCGTTCTGTGTGTACGGGGGCGTGGCGGCGCTCGATGAGGACGCGGGTCGGGCCCTTACCGAGCGCGCATGCGCGCTTGCCGAGGAACTCGGCGTTGACTACCTCGAGCTGCGCAACCTGCAGCGGCGCAATCCGCAATGGCCCGCGAAGGATCTGTACGTCACCTTCCGACGCGAGATCTCGCAGGACGACGAGGAGAACTTGAAGGCCATCCCCCGCAAGCAGCGGGCGATGGTGCGCAAGGGCATCAAGAAGGGCCTGAGCGCCGCCCAGGATCAAGATGTCTCCGTGCTCTACGAGTGTTACTCCGAGAGCGTGCGAAACCTGGGTACCCCGGTGTTCGGCAAGGCCTACCTCGAGAAGCTACGGGAAGTGTTCGGCGAGAACCGCTGCCGCACGCTCACCGTGCGCAACGGCGATGAGCCTGTCGCGGGCGTCATGAGCTTTTACTTTCGCGATGAGGTGCTGCCCTACTACGGGGGTGGCAAGGCCAGCGCGCGGCATCTCTACGCGAACGACTTCATGTACTGGTCGGTGATGCAGGACGCCGCGAGCAGCGGTGCCGTGCGCGTGTTCGACTACGGGCGCAGCAAGGTGGGCACCGGCTCGCACGACTTCAAGCGCCACTGGGGCTTCGAGCCGACGCCGCTGCACTACGAATACTACCTGGTGCGGGCCAAGGCTATGCCGAATCTCAGCCCCACCAATCCGAAGTATCGGCTGTTCATCGCCGCGTGGAAGCGACTGCCGAACGCCCTGGCGACTCGCCTCGGGCCCTTGCTCGCGCGGTCGCTGGGCTAGGGGCGGGGACTGTGATCAGCGTGCCGGCCAACCTGGCAGCCGACGGCACTCGGCCCTGGCCGCGAGCGCTCGTCTTCCTGTTGCTGGGGCTGGGCCTGCTGATCGGCGGCTTCTTCGACACGGTCGCGGGCATGGTGAACACCTGGTGGCGATCGGACACGTTCGCGCATGGCATCGTCATCTACCCCATCAGCCTGTGGCTCGTATGGCGGGACCGAGATCGCCTGATCGGCTTGCAACCCACGGTGACGCCGCTGGCGGTGGCACCCTTTGCCCTGCTGGTGGTGGCCTGGTGGCTGGGCCGCCTGGCGGATGCGCAGGTGGTGCAAGAGGGCGCCCTGGTCGGCATGGTCGCTGCCCTCGTGTGGTTGTTTCTGGGTACGGAGTTCGTCAAGCGCTTCTGGTTCGCCCTCACCTTCACGCTCTTCGCGGTGCCCTTCGGCGAGGGACTCATCCCGCTGCTCATGGAGTACACCGCCACCTTCACGGTCGGCGCCGTAAAGCTGGTGGGGATCCCGATCTTTCGCGACGGCATGATGTTTTCGCTGCCGAGTGGCGACTTCCAAGTGGCTAAGGCGTGCAGTGGCATACGCTACCTTATCGCCTCGACCGCCCTCGGCACGCTCTACGCGTATCTCACCTACGTGCGGCCCTGGCGGCGCCTCGTCTTCGTTGCCGCCGCGATCATCGTGCCGATCATCGCCAACGGCTTTCGTGCCTTCGGCATCGTCATGATCGCGCACTACTCCCAGATGCGTTACGCCGTCGGCTTGGATCACTTGATCTACGGCTGGGTATTCTTCGGCGTCGTCGTCTTCCTGCTCTTTTGGGTAGGCGCGTTCTTCGCTGAGGCCCCTGCGCAGGGCGCAGACGGCGAGATCGCCGCGGGGCCTGTCGGACCGCAGTCCTTCGCCGACTACGCGACAGCGCGGGGCGTCGCCATGCTCGCCGCCGTCGGCGTGTCGGTGGCGCTCGCCCTCGCAGCGAGTCACGCCCTGACGCCGCCCGCGAGCGGGCCCAGGGCGGCGGCGGCACTACCCATCGGCCAAGGCTCCTGGGAGGGCCCCTTCGAGTCCACGGTGGACTGGACGCCGTATCAGCCGAGCGCCGATCGGGTGTTGCAAGCCACCTATCGACTGGCGGGGGGCGGCACCGAGGTGGAGCTGGCGATCGCCATCTTCGATCCCCTCGGTCGAGCGGGTGATGTCACCAGCGCAGCGAACGCGGTCGCCGAGCGCGGTGTCTGGAATGGTGTCTCCACCACCACGACCTTGGAATTGCCTGGGTCCGCCGCGGCCTCCGTCAACCGATCGATCAAGCGCGGGCCCTCGGGGGAGTACGTGTTCCTCCAGTGGTTCGCGGTCGGCGAGGCGCGTACGCACGCAGACTCGGTCGCTGCGTTCACAGAGCTGCGCAATGCGCTCGCCGGCCGCCATCCGGTCAGTGCGAGCATAGTGGTGGCGGCGCCCCGAGACGTGCCAGACGCTGTGCTGGTCGACTTCATCTCCGCATTCGGCGATGTCATCGGCGACTGCGCCACGCGGGTGGAAGGTCAGGAGGCACTCGATGCGTGCGCGCTCGGATCGCAGTAGTCGCTCAAGCCGTACGCTGGCTCACGTATCGTCGGTGCGTGGCGGGCCCGCCCATGGTTCAAGCCCTCGGCCATCCAGGCCCGCGGGCAATTCATCTCGGAGTCTTTCCTAATGTGTGGTATCGCAGGACTGTTCGACACGCAGCGGCAGCGCCATGTAGAGCCTGATCTGCTGGCGCAGATGACACGTGCTGTCACCCACCGCGGCCCTGACGGCGAAGGGCTGCATCAGGAGCCCGGTGTGGGCCTTGGCCATAGGCGCTTGTCGATCATCGATCTCGCGGGCGGCGCCCAGCCCATGTGGAATCAGAGCGAAGATATCGGTGTCACGTACAACGGTGAGATCTACAACTTCGCCGAGGTGCGCGAGAAGCTGAGCGCCGCCGGCTATCAGTTCCGCACGCGCTCGGACACGGAGGTGATCGTGCATGGCTGGTCCCACTGGGGCGAGTCTTGCGTCGAGCACTTCAACGGCATGTTTGCCTTCGCCGTCTTCGATCGCCGGCAACAGACCGTGTTCCTCGCCCGCGACCGCTTGGGTATCAAGCCGCTGTACTACTCTTTGCTGCCGGACGGCTGGCTGCTGTTCGGCTCGGAGCTGAAATCGCTGCTGGTCCATCCGGGGCTCGATCGTACGCTCAGCAACCCCGCCATCGAGGAGTACTTCGCCTTCGGCTATGTGCCGGAGCCGCGCACCTTCCTGGCCAACACCTTCAAGTTGCCGCCGGCACACACCTTGCTCCTGCGCCGCGGCCATCCGGTGCCCCAACCGCGCGAGTACTGGCAGCTCTCCTTCGAGGTGGCGCCAGGCTTCGAGTCCACCGACAACACGGCGGCGGAATCTGCCCTCGAGGAGGAGCTGATCGGGCGCCTGCGCACGGCCGTCGATCGTCGCCTGATCGCCGATGTCCCCCTGGGGGCCTTCCTGTCCGGTGGGGTCGATTCGAGCGCCGTGGTCGCCATGATGGCCGGCCTTGGTGATCGTGCGGTCAAGACCTGCTCCATCGCCTTCGGTGAGGCGGATTACGACGAGTCGAAGTTCGCGCGCATGGTCGCCGAGCGTTACGAGACGGACCATCGGGTCAAGCAGGTCGATCCCGAGGACTTCGATCTGGTCGAGCGCCTCGCTCAGGTCTACGACGAGCCCTACGCGGACAGCTCCGCGATTCCGACCTATCGGGTATGTGAGCTGGCGCGCGAAGAGGTGACCGTCGCCCTGTCAGGCGACGGTGGCGACGAGGGCTTCGCCGGCTACCGGCGCCATCGCTGGCACGCGTGGGAGGAGAGCATTCGCGGACGCCTGCCGCAGGCCCTTCGCAAGCCGTTGTTCGGTACCGCGGGGGCCCTCTACCCCAAGATGGACTGGGCGCCGCAGTTCCTGCGGGCAAAGACCACCTTGCAAGCCTTAGGCCGCGACTCGCTGGCGGCCTACCTGCACAGCGTCTCGATACTCCCCAACGAGCTGCGTCGGCGCCTGTTGAGCGCCGACCTGCAGCGCGAACTCGGTGGCTACGAAGCGGTGGAGGTCTTCCGCGCCCACGCAGCCAAGGCGCAGGTGAGCGATCCCCTGTCGCTGGTGCAGTACCTGGACTTCAAGACCTACCTGCCAGGTGACATCCTGACCAAGGTGGACCGCGCGTCGATGGCGCATGGCTTGGAGGTTCGCGTGCCCCTGCTCGACCACGAGTTCGTCCAGTGGTCAGCACAGCTTCCCTCGTCGCTGAAGCTTCGCGGGCGGGAAGGGAAGTACGTGTTGAAGAAGGCCCTCGAACCGCACCTCCCTGACGACGTCCTCTATCGGCCCAAGATGGGCTTCGGTGTTCCCCTCGGTCGCTGGTTCCGCGGGCCGCTGGCGGGCTACGTGCGCGAGGCGGTCACCGGGTCGCAGCTCAAGGATACAGGGCTCTTCGAGCCGAGCATGTTGCAGCGACTGGTGGATGAGCATCAGAGCGGTCGGCGCGAACACACCGCAGTGCTGTGGGCGCTGCTCATGTTCCGCGGTGCTGTCGATCAGTTGGTGCAGCCGACGGCGGCATCCGAGGCTGCGTGAGATGAAGCAACGGCGATCTTGGAAGCAGGCGCGGAGGCATCAGCATCATGGTCCTGAGTGAGAGTGCGCTGAGCACCGTTGCTGGCGCAGCGCGCGAAGCCGACAACGGCTGTGCAGGCTACTTCCTGAGCTCCGGGACGCCGGAAGCCGTACAACAATGGCTAAGTGCTGCCGAGCGGTCCGTGATCCTGCGCTCTACCCGTTCGGCCCTCGGCGTGGGGCGGGGTAAGGAGCCGGCGTCAGCTGCAGAGTCGGAGGGGGTGCAGGCGTGCGTGCTCGGCGAACCCCGCTGGCGCGACGAGTCCCTGGCACAGACCGCCAAATCGCTCGGCCAGGGCGAAGCCCTGCTGGCCGGGTGGCAGCGCTACGGTGAGCGCGTAGTCGATCACCTAGGGGGAGCGTTCGGTCTCGCGTTGGTGGATACGCGGCAGAGCATGGTCGTGCTTGCGACCGACCGTTTCGGTGTCTTCCCCATGGCGTGGTCCGTCGTGGCAGATGGCATCGTATTCGGGGCGACCGCGGGGCTGGTGCGCTCGCACCCGGCGGTGCAGACGGATATCGATCCCCAGGCGATCTTCGACTACCTCTACTTCGATGCGATCCCTGCACCGCTCACGATCTATCGCGACATTCAGCGCCTGCGGGCCGGCGAGGCGTTGGTGTGGCGAGACGGTCGCAGCGCCGTTACCCGCTACTGGGAGCCAACCTTCGTCGACCCTGGGGCCAGGGTCGATGGCGACGCCCTTGGCGCGCAGCTGCGCGAAAGCCTCGGCGCGGCGGTGATGACGGCTCAGGAAGGCGCGGAAGCCCCCGCATGCTTCCTGAGCGGGGGGCTCGACAGCTCCAGCGTCACCGGATTGGCCGCTCGGGGTTTGCCCGCGGATGCGCCGCGTACGCGCGCCTACACGATGGGTTTTTCCGCCGCGGGCTTCGACGAGATGGAGTACGCGCGCACGGCAGCGTCGCACTTCGACATCGATCTGCGCGAGCGCTACATCAGCCCCGATGAGGTGGCAGAGGCCATGCCCGTCGTCGCGGCGTGGTACGACGAGCCCTTCGGCAACTCATCGGCGGTGCCGGCCTACGTCTGCGCCAAGACCGCTGCGAGCGAAGGGGTCACCCGGCTGATCGCAGGTGATGGCGGGGACGAGCTCTTCGCTGGCAATTCTCGCTACGTACGACAGCAACTCTTCGGCTACTACGATCGTTTGCCAAGCGCCGCGCAAGGGGCGCTCCAGCGCTTGTTGCTGCTCGGCAAGACGAGTGACAGCTCGCCGCTCAACAAGGTGCCAGGCCTGTCCAAGCTCGTGAGTTACGTGGCCCAGGCCCGACCCGGGATGCCGGCGCGCTACGACTCCTATAACTTCGTGCTCCGCTACGGACCGCAGAACATCCTGACGCAGCACTGGTTGGAGCAGATCGACACGGAGCATCCCCTGCGCCTGCAGGGCGATACCTGGGGCTCGGCGCCCACGGGCGACCTCCTGCAGCGCATGCTCTACCTGGATTGGCAGTTCACCCTCGCCGACAACGATCTGCGCAAGGTGGGAGGCATGTGCGCTGCTGCCGGCGTGCAGGTGCGCTACCCGATGCTCGATGATCGCGTGCTCGATCTGTCCCTGCAGGTGCCACCGAACCAGTTGATTCGCCGTCACCGCCTGCGTCACTTCTACAAGGAAGCGATGGACGGCTTCCTACCGCGCGAGATCATCAACAAGCCCAAGCACGGCTTCGGTCTGCCCTTCGGCATCTGGTTGAAGGAGTCGGCCAAGCTGCGCGACGTGGTGTACCCGGCGCTGGAGCAGGCGCGCGCGAGAGCCATCATTCGCCCGGAGTTCATCGACGAAATGGTGCGTGCCCACCGCGACGGGCATGCCTACTACTTCGGGGGGATGCTGTGGATCATCGTGATGCTGGAGCTGTGGTTGCAGCACCACCATCACGCTTAGGCGCGCTCTTTAAGCGACTTCGACAGCTGATTCTCTGGGCAGCTGCTCGCCGCGTCCGCCGCGAACGTAGTAGCTGAGCATTCTCGGCACGAAGGTGAGCGCGCGGCGGTCCCAGAAGGTCAGCCTCGGCAGCTGCAGGGGATCGTCATCACAGCGCGCCGCACCCCAGGCGGTGGTGACCGCTTGGGTGAACCCAGCCGCCTCGACGGCCGCCACCGTGGTCGCGTCGTAGTCCTGGCCGGGACGGCCATTCGGGTAAGCAAAGGACGCGACGCCCCGTTGGGTGATGGCCTGCAGGCGGTCGCGGCCCGTACGGATTTCTTCCAGGGCGGCGTCCGGGGACAGCTCACGCAGGATCGGATGGTTGACCGTGTGACCGCCGATCTCGATCCCTTGCTCTGCCATCTGCGCGACCTGCTCGGGCGTCATCATGAGGGACGGCGCGTTATCGGCGTCGAGCAGGGTGGCGAGCTTGCGGGTCAGGGCCAATCGCTCCTGCGGTTCGCGATACTTCAGCGCCCCTTCCAGTTCCTTACTCAGCGCGACGCGGGCCTCGAGGGTGTCCAGGGGCCGCGTACCGGAGAGCTCACCGTGGAGCTCGCTCAGGTCCAGGGTATCGCGCCTGGCCGTGCGGAGCGCCTCGATGATGGCATCGTTGAACATGATGCTGCCGTCGAGGAAGCCGGTGGAGACGAAGAACGTGGCCTTCAGTCCATGGCGGGCGAGGACGGGTGCCGCGATCTCGGCGTTGTCGGCGAAACCGTCGTCGAAGGTGAGCGTGAGGGCACGGTCGGGCAGGGTGCCGTGTTCTCGCATGCGATGAGCGGCGTCACCCAGCGTCATCACGCGGAAGAAGCGAGAGAGCGACGCGCAGATACGCTCGAAGGCGTCCACGGTGATGTCGCCGCGTCGGAAGGGATCTGCCTGCGGCAACACGCGGTGGAAGGAGAGGATGAGAAGTCGGTTTCGCATAGGGCTGGGTGAGATTGCGCCAGAGGCGCGATGATACCTCATGCCCGCCCCGGAGCACCGTGTGGCAGGTCCGCCTGACACGTCTTGTAACGGCGTGCTGGCACCCCCAGATCGCCTTCTGTGACCGATGTACTGGACAAGCACTGAAGGTCGCGTACAAGTGGCCAAAGCTCCTGCCGCAGACGCTCAAAGTGCCACAATCGTCGTCGATTGGACCGTAGATTAGCGCCGGTCCAATCCGTACAATCGCGGCTTTCACGTTCGACGTCGCCCGTGCGCGACGATCCCAAGAGGTATCCCAAGTTGTCTTCCTTCGAAGAGGTTAGAGACCTGGTGGGCGATGCGCTGCAACTCGGCGATCTACCCGCCGAATGGACGCGCGAGACGCCGCTGGTCGGGGAGATCCCCGAGCTCGACTCCTATGCGGTGATCCACGTACTGACGGTGCTCGGTGAGCACTTCGATGTGGAGTTCGATGACGACGAGTTGGGCGGCGCCCTCGAGTCCCTTGGCACGCTGGTCGACCTGGTGGACGCGAAGCTCGCGTGAGCGCCGAGCCCACCGATTGGCAGCCCCACTTCCTTGCTGGCCCGCAAGGCGATCTGTTCGCCCTGCACGTTTTCCCCGCTGAGCGACATCCCAAGACGCGTGGCGTGATCTTCTGTGCGCCATTCGCAGAAGAGCTGAACAAGACCCGCCGGACCGTACGTCTCGCGGCATCGGCTCTGGCCGCAGCCGGCCACGAGGTGCTCATCGTCGACCTCTTCGGCACGGGCGACAGTGAGGGCGAATTCGCGGCCGCTTCCTGGGCGGGCTGGGTTGAGGACCTCAAGGCGGCCGCCGCGTGGATGCGCGAGGAGCGCGGCCTCGAGCACCTGGTGTTCTGGGGGCTGCGCACCGGCGCCGCCCTCGCCGTGGCCGCGGCCGAGGCGGCGCAGGCAGAGCGCCTGTTGCTGTGGCAACCGGTGGTCAAGGGCAAGGCCTTCGTGACCTCCTTCCTGCGCATGCGCCTGGTGGCCGACCGCCTTGCGGGCGGTGATGATGGCGACAGCGGGCAAAACACCGGCGAGCTGCGGGAACTGCTCGCAGCGGGCCAGCGAGTGGAGATCGGCGGCTACACCTTCTCCGGCGCCATGTGCGAAGCGCTCGACGCGCTGGACCTGCTCAAGGTGGCACCAACGGTTCCCGTGCACTGGGCAGAGGTCGTCGCGGCCGAAGGGCGCCCCTTCAGTCCCGCCTCGCGCAAGCTCATCGGCGTGTGGGACGCCGCGGGCGTGTGGGTGGATGATGAGAAGGTGGTCGGCCCGAGCTTCTGGAGCACGCCTGAAGTGGCCGTCTCCACTGCCCTGGTGGAGCACTGTGCCCAGCTCGGTGATGGCTGGCGTGAGGCACGCGGCTCCTTTGGTCGCCGCTCACCTAAAGCGGACTCGGCCTAACATGGCCGCGCTGCAAGCCGTGAAATTCGACTGCGACGGAGCCGCGTTGGCTGGGGTCCTAAGCGATCCGGCCGCCGGCGCAGCACCGCGTAAGCTCGGCGTCATCGTCATCGTCGGCGGCCCGCAGACGCGCGTCGGTAGCCATCGCCAATTCACCCTCCTAGCGCGAGCGTTAGCTAACGCTGGCTACCCCACCTTTCGCTTCGATCTTCGAGGCGCCGGGGACAGCGAGGGGGAGTACGCAGGATTCGAGCATCTCACCCCCGACATCCGCGCGGCGGTGGATGCGCTGGAGCGGTCCCACCCCGAGTTGGACGGCATCGTGCTGTGGGGCCTGTGTGATGCCGCAGCGGCGATCATGCTCAATGCCTGGCGCATGCCGAAGGTGTCGGGCGTGGTGCTGCTCAATCCCTGGGTGCGCACCCAGGCGACCCAGGCCAAGACCTTCGTACGCCACTACTATCTGCAGCGTCTCACGAACGGGGATTTCTGGCGCGGGTTGCTGCAGGGCCGCGTCAATGTGTTCAAGTCCCTGTCCGAGTTCGTGCGTAACCTGGCGGTCAGTCGAGGCGGACGTCGATCGAAGGGCGATGCGGGCGGGCCGGACGACATGAGCTTGCCGTTCCCGGAGCGGATGCGCCTCGGCATGGAGCGCTTCGAGGGTGAGGTGCTGCTCGTGCTGAGCGGCAACGACCTGACGGCCGCCGAGTTCGCCGACCTCGCGCGTGACCACGCGGACTGGCGCGAGTTGCTCGAACGCCCCTCATGGAGTCACCGCGACCTGCCGGAAGCGACCCACACCTTCTCCAGCGCCGCGTGGCGTGACCGGGTGGCGGACTGGACCCAGGAGTGGCTGGACGGCTGCTAGCACGCTCGTGCCTTCGTTCAGGCCGGACCTGCGGCCGGAGGCGCCTGAGCGACGCGAAACTCCCTCACCTGACGACGGAGATCGTCGAGCGCCTGCTTGGTGTGCCCGTCTGGCAGGTAGCGCAGGGCGAGGTACAACTCGGTGATCACCTTCGCGCGCTCCGCCAGGTCGGGGCGGTGTTCCCCGACACGCCTAGCAAAATCCCTCGGTGCCTCCTCGGGTGCCCGCGCCAGGTCGCGCTTCGCCAGGCGACGGCAGAAGCGTTCATAGAGCCGACTCGCCGGGGCGGGGCGGGCGGGTCGTCCCCGCCATTCCAGCACCAGGTAGAGGGCGGCGCCGATCACGCCGAGGGCGATGGCGAGCAAGCCGACCAGCTTGTAGGCATCGGGCTTCTTCACGCCGAGATGTTCCATCAGGCTGTTCTGACGGCTGGGCCCGTAGCCGAGCACCCAATCGTTCCAGGCGTGGTTGACGCCGTCCCAGGTCTGCCGGAGGCCCGAGAGCAGTGGCAGACTGCCGAAGCCCTTGTGTAGCTCGGGCAGGGCTTCACCGATGCCGGAGTCGATCCGCTCCGGGGCCACGTAGCCGGTGGGGTCGACCCGCACCCAGCCCCTTCCGCGCAACCAGACTTCGGCCCAGGCGTGGGCGTCCGATTGGCGCACGGTGAGGTGGCCGCCGAGGAGCACGGAGGTGTTGAGCTCGCCGCCCTGATAGCCCGTGACCACGCGCGCGGGAATGCCGGCGGCGCGCATCAGAAAGGTGAACGACGAGGCGTAGTGCTCGCAGAAGCCGCGGCGCGTGTCGAAGAGGAATTGATCGATGCGATTGCCGCGCAGTTCGCCCGGGCGCAGCGTGTAGTAGAAGGGTTGCTCGCGAAACAGCTCCAGGGCTGAGGCCACGACCTGGCTGGTCCGGCCGCCGGCATCTTGCACCAGCTGCGCGGCCAGCTCGCGGGCGCGGGGGTTGCCCGGCGGGAGGTCGAGGGTGCGCTGGCGCAGGGCTCGGGTCATGTGGTTGACCTGGGCCTCGGGGTAGCTCACCAGGCGCACGCGGGTGCGGTCGGTGAGGTCGCGGCGGGCGAGGATCTGATAGTCCTGGGTGAGCATGGCGTCCACGGACATCACCGCGAGGGGGTCCGGCGCTTCCAGGGCGAACAGGTAGCGACCGATCTGAGGCTCCAGCGTCAGCTCGTAGGTGACGCGGGGGCCATCGAGCACCACGTCCGGCGTGGCGCCCGGGGATTGAGCCGTGGCGCCGGGGGTCCAGGTGCGACCGTCGAAGTGATCGAGCACGGGCCCTCGCCAGTAGCGTTGCGGGCGATCGGGCACCTCGCCGTCGAAGCGCACGCGGAAGGCCACCTCGTTCGACTGAATCAGCTCGCTGATCGAGCCCAGCTCGAGCTTGTCGCTGAGCCCCGTGAGACCACGCTTGCTCGGAGCTTCGATGGCCCAGAAGGAGCCTTGCATGCGCGGGAACAGGAGAAACAGGGCGAGCATGAGGGGCAAGGCATGCAGCAGCATGCGGCCACTCAGGGAGAGCGCAGGTTTGATCGCCAGCAAACGACCCTGGTGGTTGACCTGCAGCAGCGTGGCGCTCAGCAACCAGATGCTCGGTACCGCCCAGATCAGCATCCACACGGTCTGCTCGTAGAGGAACTGGGCGGCGATCAGGAAGTAGGCGATGTAGATGAGCACCACGAGATCACGGGCCGTCCGGGTCTCTGTGAGCTTCATGACCGCCATGACGCAGAGCAGGGCACTGCCCGCTTCGATGCCGTTCACCGTCTGGTACTGCACCAGTACACCCGTGAAGCTCACGGCCACCAGCACCGAGCGCAGCAGCATCGGCGGTAGTCCCCAACCGCGCAGGTGGGCGGCGTAGCGCCACACGGACACCAGGGCGGCGAGGGCGGATACCCAAGGCGGCAGATGGGTGATGTGGGGCAGGAAGGCGAGCGCGCTCGCCACTAGCACCCAACCGAGGTGTTGGGCGGTGAGCGTGTTCGCCGACAGGCGTTGGCTGCTCATCCCGCGGCGACCGACTGGGTGGGGCCAGGAGGCGTGAAGGCATGCGCGACGGGCCCGGCGGTCGTTTGCGGGGCCCCGAACGTGCACATGGCGAGGGCGCTCAGGCAGCGCTCCTGATGGGCAGCGCTCAGATCCGGGCTGATGCGCACCTCGCCCGGCAGGCGCAGGCCGTAGGGGTGGCCGGCGGCCTGAGCATCGAGGACCTGACGGGTGAGCTGCTCGAGGCGTCGCTCCGGATCGGACTCGGTCAGCGCATCGAAATCGAGCCAGGTGGTGGCGACGGCGACGCCGGCGTAGCGCTTGACCCGAGGTTCGTCGTCGCGTGCGTAGGCCTTCCAGGCGATGTGGCGAGGCGAGTCGCCGCCCTGAAAGCTGCGAAGCCCCGCGAAGTCCTCCTCACCGCGCTGCTCGTTGACGCTGCCCTCGGTGTCGCCCTCACCGGCCGCGTAGGGCGGTGCGTCGGTCGCCGGGCTCGGGTAGACGAGCACCGCGCCATCCATGTGCAGCCAGCTCCAGGCACGAAACAGGCCGAAGGGAAAGCGCGTGGTGACGCCCACCCGGGCCAGGCTCTGGCGTCCGCGACGATGCGTCGGCACGGACAGGATCATCGTACGGTCTTCCTCGTCGGGCACATCCGCGATGGCGCTGTAGACGGTGCTGGGCTCTGCGCTGCCCGGCGGGTTGCCGTCGGTGTACAGCTGGAACTGGTAGCGCTCGTGCCGGCCACGCCCCTCGAGGGCGAAGCGAAACTCGGCGCGTTGGCCGGCGAAGACGGGCTCCACGTCCACCAGGCGAATCGTGAGGCCGACCATATTGTGGTGGCAATGGTGCATGGCCACCACGGCCAACCCACCCAAGGTGAAGGTGAGGGCCAGGCCGAGGCTGTTATTGTAGTTCAGGGATGCTAACAACATCGCTAGTAACAGGACGCTGAAGGCGAGGCCCTGGCCTGTGGGCAGGATGTAGACCCGTCGCGTAGTGAGGGTGACGCTGCGCTCATCCTCGCCCTGGCGCTCCAAGGCCCAAGCTTGCGCCTTCTCGTTGATGAAGCGGGTAAGGGCCTTCATGGCGAGCGGGTGGTGCGACTCCCCTAAGGAATGGCGACGGCGCCGATCACGGTCTCGCCGAGCTCTGTGGTCGTGAGCCCAGCGGTCTGATCGCGATGGCGCAGGCGATGGCCGACCACGGCCGGTGCAACGGCCTGCACGTCCTCCGGCAGCACGCCCCGGTGACCCTGAATCAGGGCCCAGGCCTGGGCCGCGCGCCCTAAGGCGATAGCGGCACGCGGCGAGAGGCCCGCGTCGAACTCGGGCGATTGGCGCGTGTAGGCCACGATCGCCTGAATGTAGTCGAGGATCGGGTCGGAGAGGTGCACCTTCGGGGCCAGGCGCTGCAGGGCGATGAAGTCGTCCAGGGCCAGGCTGGGTTCGAGCCCGTCGAGAATCTCGCGGCGATCGGCGCCGGAGATCAGCGTGCGCTCGAGCGAGGCGGGCGGATAGCCGAGGGACATGCTCATCAAAAAGCGATCGAGCTGTGACTCGGGCAGGGGGAAGGTGCCGATCTGATGCGCCGGGTTCTGCGTCGCCACCACGAAGAAGGGCTGAGGCAGGGCGTAGGTCTGACCGTCGACGGTGACCTGGTACTCCTCCATCGCCTCGAGCAGCGAGCTCTGGGTCTTGGCCGTGGCGCGGTTCACCTCGTCCGCCAGCACCAGTTGGGCGAAGACGGGGCCCTTGTGGAAGCGGAACTCGCCGCTGTTTCGCTCGTAGACAGACACGCCGATGATGTCCGCCGGCAGCATGTCGCTGGTGAACTGCACCCGCTGGAAGCTCAGGCCCAGTACGCGGGCGAGCGCTTGGGCCAGGGTGGTCTTGCCGACGCCCGGCAAGTCCTCGATGAGCAGGTGGCCGCGGGAGATCAGGCAGGTGAGGGCAAGTTGCAGCTGCAACTCCTTACCCAGGATCACCTTCGACAGTTGATCGATGACGTTGCGGGCGAGGGAAGTGGCGGCCGGGTTGGGTACCGGCTGCGCTGCGGGTCGTGCTGGCATGCTCGTTTGGTCCATCCGTTCAGTAGGCTCCGTGGCCCGATTCCTCTCGGAATCCGTGGCCGTTGCATCCCAGTCCCGCGAGGCTGTGGCAGCTATACGCCGGCCTTGCGCAGGGCGCCTAGCTGGTCCTCCAGCTTGGCCACCAATCGCTCGAGCTCCGCGCCGCGACGGCGCTGTTCCTCAACGACATCTGCCGGGGCACGATCGACAAATTTCGCGTTGCCCAGCTTCGCGCTCACCTTCTGGTGTTCGCTACGCTGCTTGGCGAGCTGCTTTTCCAGTCTCGCGATCTCCGCCCCGATGTCCACCAGTCCCTCGAGGGGGACACACAAGCGCATGTCGCCGAGCAAGGCAGTGGCGGACAGGTCAGGCACCGCCCCCGCGTCGAGCACGTCGATCTGCTCGAGGTTCGCAAGCCGCGACAGCAGGGCCGCGTATCGCCCGAGGCGCTCGCGGTCTGCATCGCTGGCATCCTGCAGCACCGCCGGCAGGGCGCGGGACGGAGAGATATCCATCTCGCCACGAATCTGCCGGATGCCGAGGACGAAGTCCGTGACCCAGTCCATATTCCGTTCGGCGTCGAGATCCCGGACATAGTTCCCCGCTTCGGGGTAGGGCTGGCTCATCACCGTGTCCGCGCCGCGCTCCACCAGCGGGGCCACGCGTCGCCACAGCTCGTCGGTGATGAATGGCATCATCGGGTGCAGGGCGCGCAGCAGGGCCTCCAGCACGTCGAGCATCGCCCAACGGGTGCCACGGGCCTCGGGGGAGTGATCGTCCGCGTCGCGCAGAATGGGTTTGGTGAGCTCCAGGTACCAGTCGCAGAACTCGTTCCAGGTGAACTCGTAAAGGGCCTGGGAGGCCAGGTCGAAGCGATAGGTGGCGAAGTTCTCCTGCACCTCGCGGATCGTGCGATGCAAGCGCGAGCGGATCCACAGGTCGGCGTCGGCGAGCACCATGTCCTCGCCCCCGCGCGGCTTGTCCTCGCAGTTCATCAGCACGTAGCGGGTGGCGTTCCACAGCTTGTTGCAGAAGTTTCGGTAGCCTTCGATGCGGCCCATGTCGAAACGGATGTCGCGCCCCGTGGTGGCCATGGCCATGAAGGTGAAGCGCAGGGCGTCCGTGCCGAAGGCCGGGATGCCGTCGGGGAACTGCTTGCGCGTGGTCTTCTCGATGGCCTTGGCCATGGCCGGCTGCATGAGCTTGGAGGTGCGCTTCTCGAGCAGGGCGTCGAGGGTGGTGCCGTCGATGAGGTCCAGGGGATCGAGCACGTTGCCCTTGGACTTGGACATCTTCTGGCCGTCTGAGTCGCGCACCAGGCCGTGGATGTAGATCTCGTGGAAGGGCACGTCGTCCATGAAGCGCAGGCCCATCATGACCATGCGAGCAACCCAGAAGAAGATGATGTCGAAGCCCGTGACCAGCACGCTGGTCGGGTAGTAGCGCTGCAGTTCCGGGGTCTTCTCCGGCCAGCCCAGGGTGGCGAAGGGCCACAGGGCGGAGGAGAACCAGGTGTCGAGGACGTCGTCGTCCTGGCGCAGGGGTGCGTCCGCGCTGAGCCCAGCTTTGGCGCGCGCTTCCTCTTCGCTGCGCGCGACGATGACCTCGCCGTCCTCCGTGTACCAGGCCGGGATGCGATGGCCCCACCAGAGCTGGCGCGAGATGCACCAGTCCTGGATGTTGTTCATCCACTCGTAGTAGGTGCGGTCCCAGTTCGCCGGCACGAAGCGGATGCGACCGGACTTAACGGCGTCGATAGCGGGATCGGCGAGGGGCTTGGCGCTCACGTACCACTGGTCTGTGAGTAGAGGCTCGAGCACCTCGCCGCTGCGATCGCCACGGGGCACGGCGGACTTGTGATCGTCGATGCGCTCGAGCAAGCCCGCGGCATCGAGGTCGGCCACGATGCGCTTGCGCGCTTCGAAGCGGGGCAGGCCCTGATAGGTCTCGGGGACGGCATCGTTGAGCTTCGCATCGAAGTCCAACACCGTGATCATCTCCAGGCCGTGACGCTTACCGATCTCGTAGTCGTTGAAGTCGTGGGCCGGGGTGATCTTGACGCAGCCGCTGCCGAACTCCGGATCGACGTAGTCGTCAGCGATCACGGGGATCTTGCGGTCCGTGAGGGGCAGGTCGATGGTCTTGCCGATCAGGTGCGTGTAGCGCTCGTCTTCGGGGTGCACGGCCACGGCGACATCGCCGAGCATGGTCTCCGGGCGCGTGGTGGCGACGATCACCTGACCGCTGCCATCGCTCAAGGGATAGCGCAGGTGCCAGAGGTGGCCGGACTCCTCCGTCGACACCACCTCCAGATCGGACAGGGCCGTGTGCAGCACGGGGTCCCAGTTCACCAGGCGCTTGCCGCGGTAGATCAGGCCATCTTCGTGGAGCTTGACGAAAACCTCCGTCACCGCCTTCGACAGGGCCGGCTCCATCGTGAAGCGCTCGCGCGTCCAGTCGACGGAGGCCCCGAGGCGGCGCAGCTGCTCACCGATGGCGCCGCCGGACTCACCCTTCCACTTCCATACCCGTTCGATGAAGGCGTCGCGGCCGAGGTCGTGCTTGCTCTTGCCCTCGGCGTTGAGCTGGCGCTCCACCACCATCTGGGTGGCGATGCCGGCGTGGTCCGTGCCCATCTGCCACAGGGTGTCGCGGCCCGCCATGCGGTGGTAGCGGGTGAGGGCGTCCATGATCGTGTCCTGAAACGCGTGCCCCATGTGCAGCGTACCGGTCACGTTGGGCGGCGGGATCATGATGCAGTAGGGCTCGCCGCTGCCGCTCGGCGCGAAGCAGCCGTCGGCTTCCCAGCGGGCGTAGCAATCCTTCTCGATGGCCTGCGGGTCGAAGGTCTTTTCCATGGATCGGGGTGTCAACTCTTGGGTGTTCGATGAGGCTGCTCACGTGCGCCGGGCCCTGGCCTGGCAAGAGCAGCGGACAGGACCGCCGAGAATAGCGGAAAGGTGCGAGGTGGCGAAGGCGTGATGGCCGCGGTGCGACCTGCGTCGAGGCGGTCTCAGCGCCCCAACGGGTGTGTTTGCGGGGTCAGTCCCAGGGTTCGCCACTCGCGGAAGCGATCGCGACCCGCTTCGCGCCGCGCTGTATCGCCGTCGAGCACCACCGCGACATGGGGAAACCGCTCGAGGCAGTCGGCGGCTGGGGTCATGGCGGTGAGGTCGATGAATACCTCTGGGGTGAGGCTGAGGTCCTGCGGTGCCTGGGTGGTGAGCAGGACTGGGCTGACGGGGTCAGGCTCGCCCGTGTAGGGGCTGTGCGGCACGAAGGCATCGTCGCGAAAGGTCCACAGTTCGTCGTCCAGGCGGGAGAGGGTGGCTTCGTCGCCGACGCGCACGAGCGTGCGAGCCGGCAGGGGTTGCCACAGCTGATCCACGACGCGACAGGCGGCCCGCAACAGGGCGGGTAGGCCGGCCTGGTCCTCCACGTAGAAGTCGACTCGCTCGGCACGCGTGCTCATCGCGATGATCCGTCAACGATGGGCCCGGGCCCGTGAACTCCCTCAGGCCAGGCGATCGAGGATGTACTGCATCAGCAGGGACACCGGGCGTCCGGTGCCGCCCTTGGCCTTGCCGCCCTTCCACGCGGAGCCGGCGATATCCAGGTGCGCCCAGCGCTGGTCGCGGGCGAACTTGTGCAGGAAGCAGGCCGCGGTGATCGCGCCACCGGGGCGCCCGCCCACGTTAGCGAAGTCAGCGAAGTTGCTCTTGAGCACCTCCGCGTAGTCGTCTTCCATCGGCAGGCGCCAGGCCACATCGCACGCGGAGCGGCCGGCGGCCATGAGTGCTTCGGCGAGGGCATCGTCGTTACTCATCAACCCACTGTAGTGCTCGCCGAGGGCGATCACACAGGCGCCCGTGAGGGTGGCGACGTCGACGATGACGTCGGGGTTGTAGCGCTTGGCGTAGCAGATGGCGTCGCAGAGGATCAGGCGGCCCTCGGCGTCCGTGTTCAGGATCTCGATGGTCTGGCCGTCCATCGCCGTGACGATGTCACCAGGGCGCGTGGCGAGGCCGTCGGGCATGTTCTCGCAGGCAGGCACGATGGCCACCACATTGCTGGCGGGGCTTAAGCGAGCGACCGACTGCATGGTGCCGAGAACGCCGGCCGCACCGCACATGTCGTACTTCATCTCATCCATGCTTGGTGCGGGTTTGATGCAGATGCCGCCGGTGTCGAAGGTGATGCCCTTGCCCACCAGGGCCACGGGGGCATCGCCCTCCTGGCCGCCCTTGTACTCCATGATGATCAGCTTGGGCGGCTCCCGGCTGCCCTGGGTCACGGACAGGAAGGAGCCCATGCCCAGCTCCTCGATCTCGTCCTGATCGAGGGCGCGAGCCGTCATGTTCGGGTTGTCGGCAGCGATGCGTTGCGCCGTCTCCGCCAGGTAGGTGGGTGTGCACGCATTCGCGGGCATGTTGCCGAGGTCGCGGGCGAGGGCCACGCCGGCCGCCACCGCATCGCCTACGGCGAGACCTTGCTCACCCTCGGCCACGGCATCTTCGGCCACGAGCATCGTGCAGGCCGAGGGCAGGGCCCCAGCGGCTTCCGCGCCCTTCGACTTGAAGGCTGTAAAGCGGTACGTGGCGTAGGCGACGCACTCGACGCTCAGGCGCACCGCCTCCGCCGTGCTCATCCCGGCCGGAGGCTCGAGCGTGTTCAGCAGGGTGACGTCTTCGGCCGCGGTGCCGGCGGCTGCGTCGGCGCCTGCGATCAGGGCACGGCGGTAGCGCTTGGCGTCGAGCTCGCTGGCCTCCCCAACGCCCGTCAGCACCACGCGGGCAATACTGCCGCCGAGGCCGCTCAGGACGAAGGTATCGCCCAGCTTGCCCTTGAAGTCGCCCGCGTCGATGATCCGACGAACGGCACCGTCGAGGCTGGCGTCGAGCTGCGCGGTGGCCGGACCGAGCGTTCCGTCGCGCGTAATGGCGGCGATTACACAGCTGCTCGCAAGTCCAGAGACGTTGGCGCCACTCACCGAATACTTCATGCTTCCCCCGAAATTTCGTGGTTACCCCGTTGGGCGCGCTGCACCAAATCGATCGGGCAGCGTTGGATTACAGCCGGCAAGAATAACCGCTTACACAGGCGGAGCGAAATGCTCCGTGGAGAAAGGCATGCTCGGGATCGTCGACCGCTACGTACTGCGCGAAGTGGCCACCTCGTGGTTCGCGGCGACTGGCGTGCTGTTTGCGATCTTGCTGGCGGACCGTTTCGCTCGCGACCTGGCGAATGCGGCGCAGGGCGATCTCCCGCGGGAGGCGCTGCTGCTCATGCTGGGGCTCTCCTCCATCTACTTCCTCACCATCCTGATCCCGGTCGGCCTATTCGTGGCGATCTTGATGACTCTGGGGCGTATGTATCGCGACAGTGAGATGGCGGCTTTGCTGGCCTCGGGGATGCCGCTGTCGCGCCTGTTCCGACCCTTGCTCACCCTGGCCTTGCCGACCGCGCTGCTGCTCGCGGTGCTGTCGCTGCAGGTGGCGCCGTGGGCCGCGCAGCAGGCGTACCTCACCAGTCAACGAGCCCGCCAGGCCGCCGAGGTGGGATTGTTGGAGCCTGGGCGCTTCAAGGCCGTGAGCGGCGGTTCCACCGTGTTTTATGCGGAGTCCATCGACAAGGATGGGTTACTAGGGAACGTCTTCATCCAGCGTCGGCGCGGCAGCTACGTTGAAGTCGCGGTGGCGGCACGCGGGGAGCTGCGCCAAGGCAGCGGTCAGGACCAACGTCTGCTCGTGCTCTACGAAGGGCAGCGCGTGGAGGGCGAGCCGGGCACCACGAACTTTCGCGAGGTGAGTTTCCGCGAGCACGGCGTGCCCATCGAGCTACCGGCCCCTGCGGCGCGCAGCGACAACCGGCAAACCTATCCAACCCGTGAGCTGATCGGCACCGGGGACACGCGCGATCTCGCCGAGCTTCAGTGGCGCCTCTCCCTGCCCATGGCAGCCTTCGCCCTGACCTTGCTGGCTGTGCCCCTGGCCAAGACACGACCACGTCAGGGTCGCTACGGCACCTTTGTCGCGGCCCTCCTGATCTACGTCGTGTACTCGAATTTGCTAGCCACGGGCCGCAGCGCGGTGGCGCAGGGCGATGTGCCCGGTTGGGTCGGCTTGTGGTGGGTGCATGGGCTGTTCATCGCCGCCGGCGCCCTGTGGTTCGCCTGGCAAGCCGGCGTCTTCAGGCGTGCGCCTCGAGTGTCCACGGCCCCCGCGTGAGCTTGATCGATCGCTACATCGCCCGCGCCGTGCTGACGGGGACCGCCCTGGTGCTTGCCGCCCTCGTGGCGCTGCGCGCCTTCGTCGGCGTGCTGCGCCAGCTGGAGAACGTGGGCACGGGCAGCTACGGGATGCTGGAGGCACTGACCTTCGTGGTCACCTCACTGCCTCGCCACGCGTACGAGTTTCTGCCCATCGCCACCTTGCTTGGCGCGTTGCTCGGTCTTGGGGGAATGGCGGCACACAGTGAGCTGGTGGTGATGCGTGCCGCTGGCGTGTCCCTGTGGCGCCTGGCCCGGGGCACCATGATCAGCGGCGCCATCCTGGCCCTGGCGGGCTTGCTCCTCGGCGACCTCATCGGACCGGTCGCCGCCGACTACGGGCAACGGCTGCGCACCTTGAGCTTGAATGAGGGCGTGACTCTCGCCGACGGGCGCAGCAGTTGGATCAAGGACGGCGACCGCATCATCCACCTCGAGGCGCGCGAGGTGGATGATGCGTTCGGTGGCGTATACGTCTTCTCCCTCGATGATCGTCACCGTCTCGTGTCCGTGGCCCGGGCGCGCGCGGCGGACTTTGACGAGTCCGGCAAGCTGCGCCTGCAGGACTACCGGGAAAGCATGATCGAGCCCACCGGAGTGACCTTGCGCCAATCCCTGGAGGTGGCGCAGAGCACGCAGTTGCGCCCGGAGCTGATCGACCTGTCGGTGAACGACGCCGATAAGCTACCGCTGCTGCCCCTGTACAGGTACATCGACTACCTGAGGCGCAACGAGCTCGATACCTACGCCTACGAGGTGGCGTTCTGGTCGCGCCTGTCCAACCTCGGGGCCTTGGCCATGATCGCCGCGCTCGCGTTGCCCTTCGTCTTCGGGCCGCTGCGCTCAGCAGCCTCGGGCCAGCGCATGCTCGTGGGTATCGTGATCGGCGTGATCTACTTCGTAGGCTCGCGCACCGTGCTCGGGAGTGGTGCGGTCTTGGGGGTGACGCCGTTGCTCCTGGCCTGGCTGCCGACGCTCCTGTTGGCGGCCGTCATCGTGCTCGCCTTTCGCTACACCCGCTGAGGTGCGTAAAGCTATTCGTTAGGTATTCGCGGCAAAGCGGACTTGGGTTCGCGTCAGCCGGTCGTGCCAGGCCTGGCCCTGGGGGTCCACCAATATCCAGAGGTAGCCGAGGGCGAACGGGGCCAGCGACAGGATGCTCGCGAGCAGGCGCCCGGCGGCCCGCGTGAGGCTCAGGGCCCGCCCCTCGTGATCGCAGACCTCGAGCTGCCAGGCGCGCATTCCTAAGGTCTGCCGCCGGCGGGTCCAGGAGGTCACGTAGAAGGCGCTCGTGAGGAGCACCAGCAGGGCCTGGTAGGTGGGATCGCCCGACGGCACGGCCTCACCACCCCGCGCAATCACGATGAGCACGGTGGGCACGATCATCAATCCGGCGAGGAGCAAAGTGTCGTAGGCCATGGCGCCGAGGCGCCGGAACAGGCTGCGGAAGCGCTCGGCGAAGGCGACGGGCGAGAGGGGCATCGGCGAACGTACAGTCGTCGTCGGGGAGTGAGCGTGTAATATACCCCATCCCTTCAACCCACTAGCCCGACGTTGACAGCCAGCAACCCCGGTCATACGACACCGCGAATCATCCCCCGACCGGACCACACGGTCTCCCGGTCGAACATCTCGCGCAACGCCCTCAAGGTGCTCTATCGCCTGAACCAGGCCGGCTACCAGGCCTTTCTGGTGGGTGGCGGTGTGCGCGATCTGCTCCTCGACCGGGAGCCGAAGGACTTCGACATCGCCACCGACGCGCACCCGGAAGACGTGCGACGGCTGTTTCGCAACTGTCGACTGATCGGCCGGCGTTTCCGCCTGGCGCACGTGCATTTCGGCCCCGAAGTGATCGAGGTGGCCACCTTCCGCGCGCCGTCGACCAGCGAGGACGAGGAGAGCGAAGGGGCGTCCGATCGGCTGATCGACGATTCCGGGCGGATCTTGCGGGACAACGTCTACGGCAGCATCGAGGAGGACGTGTGGCGCCGCGATTTCACCGCCAACGCCCTCTACTACAACATCGATGACTTCTCGATCTGGGACTACACGGGCGGCGTTGACGACATCGCCGAGCGCACCTTGCGCATGGTCGGCAACCCCGCGCAGCGCTACCAGGAGGACCCGGTACGCATGCTGCGCGCCGTGCGCTTCGCGGCCAAGCTCGGCTTCACGATCCACGAGGAGACTCGCGCCCCCATTCGGGACTACGGTCACCTGCTCGCCGACGTGCCCCCGGCACGCCTGCTCGACGAATCGATCAAGCTGCTGATGGGCGGCGCCGGGCTCGCAACCCTCGAGTTGTTGCGCGAGTTCGAGCTGCTTCGCTACCTCTTCCCGAGCACGGAGCAGATGTTCGCGCCGAACGCCGCTGACTTCGATCGCCGTTTGGTGGAGATGGGGCTGCGCAACAGCGATGTGCGCTTGGAGGAGGGCAAGTCCGTCACGCCCGTGTTCCTGTTCTGCGTGTTGCTGTGGGGCGCGATCCGCGATCTCGCGCTGGAGATGGCGGCGCAGGCGGCCCCCCAGGAGACGCCAGTGCTGTCCAGCCACGTGCTCAAGGACGCGACCTTCGAGATGGGTATGCGCCAGCAGTCGCAGGTGGCGATCCCGCGCCGCTTCACCCAGGGCATGAGCGACATCCTGTCCCTGCAGCCGCGCTTCGAGCACACGCAGGGGCGCCACGCCCTGCGCCTGCTCGACCATCCGCGCTTCCGCGCCGCTTGCGACTTCTTCCTCCTGCGCCACGCGGCCGGTGAGCCCTGGATATCCGAAGCGTCCGCCGAGCTGTGGGGTGAGGTGATTCACCTCGATCCGGAGCAAGCGCGGGCCAAGCTCGATGGGCGAGGGGACGCGAGCGGTGAGGGCGAAGGCGCTCGCGCGAACGGTTCGCCGGGCCGGCGGCGCAAGCGTCGGCGCCGGCGCGGCGGCCGGGGTCGTGGCGCCGGCGCCGCGTCGGGTGAGGCGGGCGACAGCGGCAACGCGACGCCGCCGGAGGGAGGCAGCGAGTGACCCTCGCGGCGCCTTGCTGGCAGCCCGCCTACGTGGGCCTGGGCAGCAACCTCGAGGAGCCGGTGGCTCAGCTCGAACGTGCCTTCGACGCGCTCGCAAGCTTGCCGAGCACCCATCTGATTCGCCGCTCGGCCCTCTGGCGAAGCGCGCCGATGGGGCCGCCCGACCAACCGGACTACGTAAACGCTGCGGCCGGCTTGCTGACCCAGCTCGCCGCCCACGTGCTGCTCGGCGAACTGCAACGCATCGAGCACGCCCAGGGGCGTCGCCGCGACGGCCAACGCTGGGGACCGCGAACCCTGGACTTGGATCTACTCGTGTTCGCCGCTGAGCGACACGAGAGCGAGACCCTGACCGTGCCCCACCCAGGCATCGCCGAACGGTCTTTCGTGCTCGCGCCCCTGGCGCAGGTGGCACCCGGCCTCACCGTGCCCGGGGTCGGGAGCGTGACCGGTCTGCTCGCCGCCGTGGACTGTGGCGACATCGTGCCCCTCGAGAGCGATGAGCACTGATCTTCGCTACCTGGCGATCGAGGGCCCGATCGGGGTTGGCAAGAGCACCCTGGCACGGGCGCTGGCCGAGCGCTTGGGCGGCGAGCTGGTGCTCGAGGAACCTCACGCCAACCCCTTCCTCGAACGCTTCTACCGCGAGCCGCGCACAGCGGCGTTGCCCACCCAGCTCACGTTTCTCCTGCAGCGCTCTCGTCAGGCGCAGCAGTTGCGCCAGGCGGACATGTTCGCGCCGGTGCGGGTGGCCGACTTCATGCTGGATAAAGACCGCCTGTTCGCCCGCCTGACCCTCGACGATGACGAGTACTCGCTTTACGAGCAGCTCTACGAGCGCCTGGCGATGGATGCGCCCGTGCCCGATCTGGTCATCTACCTGCAGGCGGGCCCCGACGTATTGCTCGAGCGCATCGCGCGCCGCGGCATCGCCTGCGAGCAGCAGATCGACCGGCGCTACCTCGAGCGCCTGAGCGATGCCTACTCCCGCTACTTCCACTTCTACGATGCGGGTGCCCTGCTGATCATCAACAACGAGCGCCTGGACGTGTCGGGGCGCGAAGAGGACCTGCAGGCCGTGTTGGAGGCGATCGGGCGCATCCGCCACGGCCGCCACTACCTCAATTCCAGCCAACCCTCCCTGTTCCGCTCGCGCTAGTGGGCCGCTTGGTGAATAAGGTAACGCTCAGCGAGCGGGACTGGCGTCAGGGCAAGGCGGCTAGGGGTGGTGGCGGCTGGCATTCCCCGGATCGAATTCGGATACTCGATGCAACGCTGAGCGCCCTGCCGGCGCCCCACCACCACAGGGAACGCAACTCACGTGTACACGCACCTGCAACCCGAAGCCAAGGAACGTCCGCCGGTCACCTTGTCCACCCTGCGCGAGTTCAAGCGCAAGGGTGAGAAATTCACCTCACTGACCGCCTATGACGCCAGCTTTGCCGCGCGCGTGGATGGGGCGGGTGTCGACGTGGTCCTGGTCGGCGACAGCCTCGGCATGGTGGTGCAAGGGTACGACAGCACCGTGCCAGTGACCGTTGATGACATCATCTATCACTCGAAGGCCGTGGCCCGAGGCTTGCACCGTGCCTTCCTCATGGCTGACATGCCGTTTATGAGCTACACCTCGCCTGATGTGGCGCTCGAGAACGCGATCCGCCTAATGCAATTGGGCGGTGCGCAGATGGTGAAGCTCGAGGGCAACGCGCGGCAGCTGGAGGTGGTGGAGCACCTGGCGTCGCGCGACATCCCCGTCTGCGCCCACCTCGGGCTGCGACCCCAGTCGGTACACAAGATCGGAGGCTTTCGCGTGCAGGGCCGCGAGGACGATGCCGGCCAGGCGATGGTGGATGACGCGTTGGCACTGCAGAACGCGGGCGCCGACATCGTTTTGCTCGAATGTGTGCCGAGTCCACTGGGGGCGCGGATCACCCAGGCGCTGGAAGTGCCCGTCATCGGCATCGGCGCGGGCCCGGACGTCGATGGCCAGATCCTGGTCCTCTACGACATTCTGGACATCACGCCCGGCCGCAAGCCGCGCTTCACCCAGAACTTCATGGCCGGCGCGCCGAGTATTCCGGATGCGCTTGCGGCCTTCGTGGATGCCGTACGCTCGGGGCGCTACCCGGCCGAGGAGCACTGCTTCGAATGAGGGCTGATCGGTGTCGGGCGGCGGGGCGAGCAGATGCATGAGGTGAACACGGTGGCGGCCCTGCGTGAACGCGTAGGGACTTGGCGCGCCAAGGGCGAACGCATCGCCTTCGTCCCCACCATGGGCAACCTGCACGAGGGGCATATGACCCTGATCGATCGGGCGCGGGACAGCGCCGATCGTCTGGTGGCGAGCGTCTACGTCAATCCCCTGCAGTTCGGTGGTGGCGAGGACTTCGACGGCTACCCGCGCACCCTGGAAGCGGATCGCGCCATGCTCGCGGCGGCCTCCTGTGATCTTCTGTTCTTTCCGCGCGACGAGGAGATCTACCCCCTCGGTCAGTCCCTGGCGACGCGCATCGACCTCCCCGGCCTCACCGAAATGCTCTGCGGCGAGCACCGACCCGGACACTTCGTGGGCGTGGCGACGGTGGTCTGCAAGCTGCTGAACATGGTGCAACCCGATGTGGCCGTGTTCGGCGAGAAGGACTTGCAACAGCTGCGCATCATCGAGCGTCTCGTACGCGACCTGTACATCCCCACGCAGGTACTGCCCGCGCCGACGGCCCGTGAGGACGACGGCCTGGCGATGAGCTCGCGTAACCGCTATCTGACGCCCCAGGAACGTGCCTTGGCCCCCGTGCTCTACCGCACGCTCGAGGGCGTGCGCGAGGCATTGGTGCGGGGGGAGGGCGACGTCACCGCCCTGGAAGCACGCGCGGTGCAGGCGTTGCGCGACGCGGGCCTGCGCCCTGACTACGTGTCCGTGAGAAGGGCGGACGACCTGCAGCTCCCCGTGGCGGGCGACGGCGCACTTGCCGTGCTGGGCGCCGCGTGGCTCGGTCGAGCGCGCTTGATCGACAACCTTCAGGTGACCGTGAGCGACGGCTAGGCGAGGGGCCCTACTGGGCGACGCAATCCCGTCCGGCGAGCTTGGCTCGGTAGAGGGCGAAGTCCGCCTTGTTAATAAGCGACTTCAGTGTGTCGTCGGGGCCGTATTGGGCGACGCCGAGGGATACGGTGATGCGCGTACGGTCGGGGTGCATCAACGAGGCGCGGGAGATGCCGCGGCGAATCCGCTCCGCCGTGGTCAAGGCCGACTCCAGGCTCGTGTCCGGCAGCATGATCACGAACTCGTCGCCGCCGTAGCGCGCCACCATGTCGTTCGGTCGGATCTGGGTGCGCAGCACCGAGGCGACTTGGCATAAGGCGCGATCGCCAGCCAGGTGACCCAGGCGATCGTTGTAGGGCTTGAATTGATCGATGTCGAGCATGATCAGGCAGGTCGGCGAACCATCGCGGGCGCAGCGGGCGAGCTTGCGCGGGAACATCTCCTCCAGCCAGTGACGGTTGTTGAGTTCCGTGAGCGCGTCGGTCATGGCGTTGCGCTCGACCTCGCGCAGCATGCCCTCACCGTCGAGGATGATGCGGTTGCTGTTGCGCACGCGCTTGGCGAGCAAGGCCAACAGGTTGCGGGCGATCACGGGGGCTGAGTTGCACATGGCCCAAAGGGTCTCGTGGGGAATCTGCAGCACCGTCGACGGGCTGGCCGCCACCACGTAGGCCGAGGGGCGTTCCCCGTCGACGAAGGACATCTCCCCTACGCAGGCACCGGGAACGACGCTCTCCAAGGGCTCCTGCGCGTCGCGCTTCAGGCGCACGTGCAAGTTGCCGTCAATCAGCGCGAACAGGTGGTAGTTGTCGTCGTCAGGGCTGAGCAACACCTCGCCTGCCCCCAGGCGACGAACGGCGCAGGCGTCGAGGTAGCCTTCGATGACGCCGACGTCGATGCTGCGAAACAGCTGCAGTCCTTGCAGGCTCTCTCGCGTGGGGGTGACGGGCAGATCAGCAGTTGGCATCCGGGTTCCAACGAGTTTCCAACCGCGAAGTTAACCAGACTTGAGTGCCGGCTGATAGGGGCAAAAGCACGTGCGGTGCCGCAAGGCGCAGGGCGGGTGAGTGGGGCCGTGCAATGGGGTGGCGGCTTAACCGCGATTATGCTGGGCCAATGCCCACTGAGCGTGTTCGCCCGGCAAGGGGGAGAGTGTGGGCAGGCGCGCCTCCAGGCATTGCACCACCGCCGGGCTGGTGGGTGCGTTGCCGAGGGCGACCGCTAGGTTGCGAAGCCAGCGTTCGTAGCCGATGCGGCGTATGGGGCTGCCTTCGGTGCGGGAGAGGAACTGTGCTTCGGACCAGCCGAACAGCTCGATGAGCGTAGCCTCATCGAGGCGATGGCGCGGACTGAAGTCACCTTCCGACGTCAGCTTCGCGAACTTGTTCCAGGGGCAGAAGAGCTGACAGTCATCGCAGCCGTACACGCGGTTACCGATCAAGGGTCTTAGCGAAATAGGGATCGATCCAGCGAATTCTATCGTGAGGTAGGAGACGCATAGGCGGGCGTCGAGCTCGTAGGGGGCGACGATGGCGCCGGTCGGGCAGACGTCGATGCACGCGGTGCAGCTGCCGCAGTGGTTGGCGGGCGTCTCGGCGGCGGTGGGCGCCAGGGGCAGATCGGTGTAGATCTCCCCGAGGAAGAACCAGCTGCCCGCCTCCTTGTTCAGCACGTTGGTGTGCTTGCCGATCCAGCCCAGCCCCGCCTTTTGCGCCAGCGCCTTCTCGAGCACGGGAGCACTGTCGACGAACACGCGATACCCAAAATCGCCGACGCGTTCGTGCATGCGATCGGCGAGGGACTGCAGGCGCTTGCGCAGGACCTTGTGATAGTCCCGGCCCAGGGCGTAGCGGGACACGTAAGCCTGGGACGGTGAGCCGAGCACCTGCGCCGCGTCGGCTGCATGGTCGGGGAGGTAGTCCATGCGCACGGAGATCACCGAGCAGGTGCCGGGGATCAGCTCGTCGGGGCGGGAGCGGCGGCGGCCGTGGCGGGCCATCCAGGCCATCTCGCCGTGGCGCTCCAGGGCGATCCACCGCTCCAGGTGCGCTTCGTGCTCGCGTAGGTCGATGTCGGTGATGCCGAGCTGCTGGAAGCCCAACTCGCGGGACCACTCGTGTAGGTCGTTTTCGAGCGCGCGAAGCTCCATGCGCTTGGCATCCTAGGGTCGCTGGGTTCGGGTGGGCCCCACGGGGACCGTGACCCGGCCAGTATACTGGAGGCATGAACGCCGACAGGACATCGCTCGCGGGCGCCGAGGGGCTGTACCGTGCCGCGCAGGTGCGCGAACGAGACGCCGCCGCCATCCGAGCGGGCATCGAAGGCTACACGCTGATGTCTCGCGCGGCGGCGGCCGCCCCTCGACCGTCTGCGCGAACGCTGGTTGGAGGCCCGGCACCTGCTGGTGCTCTGCGGCGGCGGCAACAACGGAGGCGACGGCCTGGTGCTGGCCCGCCTCGCCGCCAGCGCCGGCCTGCGCCCGCGCGTGCTGTTGCTGGCGGAAGCGGACACGTTGTCGGGTGACGCGGCCCGCGCTTACGCGGATCTGGGCGATACCACGGTGCGCGTGGAGCGTTGGGCGGGCGATTCGTCCACGCTGGCGTTGGCGTCCGTCGACGTCGTGGTGGACGGGATGTTCGGTACTGGCTTGTCTAGACCTATCTCGGGTGAGTTGGCGAGCCTGATAGGTGCCGTCAACGCGAGCCGGCGACCGGTGCTGGCGCTGGACGGTCCGAGCGGCGTGTGTAGCGACTCAGGTGCCGTGCTAGGTGTGGCGATACGAGCTGCCCTCACGGTGACCTTCGTGGAGCGCAAGATCGGCCACTACCTCGGCCTCGCACCGGACTACGTCGGCGCGCTGCGGGTGGAGCGCCTCGGCATCGATGCGGTGTTGCCAGCGCCGGCTCCCGCGCCAGTGGCGCGCCTGTTGCCGCCGGCGCTGTTGGACGAGTTCGCCGCCACGCCTCGTCGCGTGGTCGCCCACAAGGGCAGCCACGGACACGTCCTGGTAATCGGCGGTGCGCCCGGCATGGCCGGCGCGGCGCGCCTGGCCGGCGAGGCGGCCCTCTACGCGGGGGCGGGCCTGGTCAGTGTGGCCACCGCACCGACCCATGCGAGCGCGCTCAACCTCGGGCGCCCGGAGCTCATGTGCCACGGCGTGGATGGCGTGTCCGAGCTAGCGCCCTTGCTCGCGAGGGCGACGGTCGTGGTCGCCGGACCAGGCCTCGGGCGTGACGCCTGGGGCCGCGCGCTGCTGGAGTCCGCCATCGCGAGTGACCTGCCCCTGCTGTTGGATGCCGATGCCCTGAACATGCTCGGCGAAGACCAGGGCCAGTTGCGCCAGCGTCTGTGTGAGCGTGCGGAGCAGCGGCCGCTCGTGCTGACCCCGCACCCCGCGGAGGCGGGACGACTGCTCGGGGATCGGGACGCGGCGGGCGTGCAGGCGGATCGCCTCGGCACCCACGCCGCCCTGGTGGAGCGCTTCGCGGGGGTGGTGGTGCTCAAGGGCGCAGGGTCCCTGGTGGGGGCGCCCGATTGGTTGCCACACCTCTGTGATCGCGGCAATCCGGGGATGGCGGTGGCTGGCATGGGAGACGTACTGAGCGGTGTGATCGGCGCGTTGATGGCACAAGGGCAGGGTGCAGGCGTGATGGTGAGCGCGAGCCTGGGTGTGCTCGCCCACGCCATGGCCGGCGACGTGGCGGTGGCGCGAATGGGCGGCCAGCGCGGCTTGCTGGCGGGCGATCTGGCGCCGCTCGTGCGTGAGTGCTTGAACGGCGGTGGTCGCGGCCTTGGATGAAGTCGGCTGGCAGCTTCGAGGAGAGGCCGCCACGCAGGCCCTCGGTGAGCGCTTGGCAGCGTTCGTCAGCGCCCAGCCGCCGGAGCAGCGCCTGCTGCTGACCTTGAGCGGCCCCCTCGGCGCAGGGAAGAGCGCCCTGGCAAGGGCCGTGCTGCGCGCGCTCGGGGTGCAGGGGACGGTACGCAGCCCCACCTACACGCTAGTCGAGCCCTATCATCTCGACGATGGACGGCAGTTTCGGCACCTCGATCTGTACCGCCTCGCTGATCCGGAAGAGCTTGAATTTATAGGGTATTTCGACGATTCTCAGGTGAGCCAGCTAACCGTTGTGGAGTGGGCTGAGCGGGTGCCGGCGGTGCTCGAGGCGGCCGATCTTCAGCTGCGGCTGGCGCACGGGGCGAGTGCGGATGAGCGACGGGCGGAAGCGCGGGCGTTCTCCACGGCCGGGAAAGCATGGCTGGCCGCCGTGGGGGGGCGCATCTAGGCCTCAACAAGTTTCTGAGATTGAGTGCTCATCTTGCTAATTTGCATGAGAAATTACTTGTCAGGGCTCCGTTCGCTGGGGTAGCCTGCGGGCTCGATCATCGACCGCTGCGCCCGATACTCATGTTGCCCTCTTCCCGCTCCCACATCGCTGGCCCCGGATGGCGCATTCTCGCGCTGCTCATGGCGCTCGCCGCGAACGCGGTGCAGGCGGCCGACGTGGACGTGCAGGGCGTGCGCCTGTGGGCCGGCCCTGAAAACACTCGCGTGGTGTTGGATCTGGACCGCGCCTCCACCCATCGCCTGTTTGTCCTGCACGGGCCCGAGCGCGTGGTCATCGACGTGCACGGCGGGCGCTGGTCCGGGCAACAGGCGACGCCACCCACCGGCGGGGTGGTCAGCGGTATTCGCCACGGCCAGCGACCTAATGGCGATCTTAGGATAGTGCTGGACGTCAACCAGTTGGTGCACCCCAACTCATTCTCCGTCGCCCCCAACGATGTCTACGGTCATCGCCTGGTGGTGGACCTGGGGCTACAGGCGCGCGGGGAGACGGTAGTCAAAGCGGCGCCCCGCCAGGGCGAGCGTGATCTGGTCATCGCCATCGACGCCGGTCACGGCGGGGAGGACCCCGGCGCATCCGGTCCTGGTGGCACGCGCGAGAAGGACGTGGTGCTAGGCATCGCGCGAGCGCTGGCCGCCTTGGTCGAACGCGAACCGGGCATGCGCCCGCTGCTGATCCGCGACGGTGACTACTTCGTGACCCTGCGCGGTCGCATGGAACGCGCACGCAAGGCGCGGGCCGATATCTTCGTGTCCATTCACGCGGACGCTTTTCGCGATGCGCGGGCGCGCGGGGCGACCGTCTACGCCTTGTCCGCTAGCGGCGCCAGCAGCGAAGCTGCGCGTTGGCTCGCCGAGCGCGAGAACGCCGCCGACTTGATCGGCGGGGTGGAGCTGAACGACAAGGACGACGTGTTGGCGTCGGTGCTCCTCGATCTGTCCCAGTCCGCCACCATCAGCGCCAGCCTGCAGGCCGGCAAGCATGTGATCGGTGAGCTCGACGGCGTCGTGCACGTGCGCAAGCGCACGGTGCAGCAGGGTGGCTTCATTGTATTGAAGTCGCCGGATATCCCATCCCTGCTGGTAGAGACCGCCTACATCTCCAACCCCAGCGAGGAGCGCACCCTGCGCGACCCGGCAGCCCAGCGTCGCCTGGCCGGGGCGATCCTGCGCGGTGTGCGGTCCTACTTCTACGAGCAGGCGATTCCCGGCACGCTGGTGGCGCGCCTCGCGGCCGAGGCGCCGGCCACGCCGCGTACCTACACCATCAGTCGCGGTGACACGCTGTCCGCCATCGCCTCGCGCTTCGACGTGACCGTGCCCCGCCTGCGGGCCGTGAACGACCTCGCCAGCGATCGCCTGCGCATCGGCCAGGTCTTGACCATCCCGGGCGGCAGCGGCGGTCAGTAGTAGGGTGCGGCGTCGGGGGGCGATTGCGCTACCCTACGCCCCATGCCCATTCGCCTACTCCCCGACCAACTCATCGATCAGATCGCTGCTGGCGAGGTGATCGAGCGGCCCGCGTCCGTCCTCAAGGAACTGCTGGAGAACGCCCTCGATGCGGGGGCGACTCGCGTCGAGGTCACCCTCGAGCGCGGTGGCATCGGTCGCTGCGCCGTGCGCGATGATGGCGCCGGCATTCCCGCCGACGAGATGCCGCTGGCGCTCTCCCGTCACGCCACCAGCAAGATCACCAGCCTGGACGACCTGGAGCGGGTGGCCACGATGGGCTTTCGCGGCGAGGCCCTGCCGTCGATCGCGTCCGTCAGCCGTACCATCCTGACGTCGTGCACGGGCGAGGGGCCGGCGCACGCGCTCGAGGCGAGCGTCGAGGGCAGCGAGGTAGCGCCCGCGGCGCACCCGAAGGGCACCACCGTCGATGTGCGTGATCTCTTCTACAACACACCGGCGCGGCGTCGCTTCCTGCGCACGGAGCGCACCGAATACGGCCACGCAGAGGCGCTCTTTCGGCGCGTCGCCCTGTCGCGCTTCGACGTGGCGTTCAGCCTGACCCACAACGGCAAGCGCGTGCTCGACCTGCCGCCCGCCCACGACCGCGAGCGGCAGGAAGCGCGCGTCGCCGCCCTGTGCGGCGAGGCCTTCCTCGAGCACGCCCTCTACGTGGAGCGGGAAGGGGAGTCGCTCACCTTGCGCGGCTGGATTGCGCAGCCGACCTTCAGTCGCAGTCAAGCGGACATGCAGTACTGCTACGTCAACGGTCGGATGGTGCGCGATAAGTTACTCAACCACGCTGTTCGCCATGGCTACCGCGACGTACTGTTTCACGGTCGCCACCCGGCCTACGTCCTGTTTCTGACCATGGACCCGGCCCGCGTCGACGTGAACGCGCACCCCGCGAAGTTCGAGGTGCGCTTCCGCGACAGCGGGGCGGTTCACGGATTCGTTGGGCGCACGATCGAGCACGTGCTCGCCCAGACCCACCCGGGCGGTGAAGGCGTGGCCGCTCCCGCGGCGCTCGCCGAGGGGGTGTCGAGCCACCCTGACGCTTCACCCGGGCTGGCGGCGGACGGTGCTCCACCTCAGTCCGCCATGCATCGCGGCGTGGGCACCCAGCAGCGAATGTCCCTGGCCGATACGCGGACGCGTCTGGAGGCCTGGTCATCGCTGTACGGTGCGCCGAAGGCGACTCGCGGCGGCGCGCCGACGATGGCGGTGGCCGAGGCGCCAGCGAACGCCGCAGCGCCCGGCGAGATGCCCCTCGGGCAAGCCCTGGCCCAGGTGCACGGGGTCTACCTGCTGGCCGAGAACGAGCACGGCCTGGTGGTGGTGGACATGCATGCGGCCCACGAGCGCATCGTCTACGAGCGGATGAAGCAGGCCTGGGAGGGAGGGCGTGTGACGGCCCAGCCGCTCCTGATGCCCGTGCGCCTGGCCGTCTCCAACCGTGAAGCCGACGCCGCGGAAGCCGTCGCCGAGGAACTCGCGCGTCTGGGGCTGGGGCTCACGCGCCAAGGGCCGCAGACCCTGCTGATTCGCGAAGTGCCGGCGCTACTCGCGAGTGCGGACGCCGAGCAACTGGTACGCGACGTGCTGGCCGACCTCAACGAGCACGGGGCGAGCAATCGAATCCAGCAGGCGGTGGACGAGTTGCTCGCGACGATGGCCTGCCACGGCAGCGTGCGCGCCAATCGACAGCTCACGCGTGATGAGATGAATCAGCTGCTACGGGATATGGAACGTACGGAGCGCGCCGACCAGTGCAATCACGGTCGTCCGACCTGGAGCCAGCTCTCCATGAGCGACCTCGATCGCTTGTTTCTGCGCGGTCGCTAGTGTCCTCGCGGCCCTGGCCCGCCCTGGTGCTCACCGGGCCGACCGCCTCGGGCAAGACGGACCTCGCCATCTACCTCGCCGAGCGCGGCCCCTTCGACGTGATCAGCGTCGATTCGGCGATGATCTACCGCGGCATGGACATCGGCACCGCCAAACCCGAGCCCGAGGTGCTGGCGCGGGTACCCCACGCCCTGGTGGATGTCTGCGATCCGGCGGAATCGTACTCCGCAGGCCGCTTCGTGGACGAAGCCCTGCAGGCGATGGAGCGCAGTCGACGCGGGGGGCGGGTGCCGCTGCTCACGGGGGGCACGGCCCTCTACCTGCGGGCCCTCGAGCGGGGCCTGGCGCCGCTGCCTGAGGCGGACGCCGAGGTACGGGCGGCGATCGACGCCCAGGCCCTCGCCGAGGGGTGGCCCGCTGTGCACCGGGAGTTGACGGATGTGGACCCGGCTGCCGCCGCCCGCATTCACCCCAACGATGCCCAGCGGATTCAGCGGGCGCTCGAGGTGTGGCGGCTGACGGGCACACCACTCAGCGACCTCCAGCAGGCCACGCAAGCGCCCTCGCAGGCCTATCGCTACCTGAAATACGCCGTCATGCCCGCTGAGCGGGCGACCCTGCACCGACGCATCGAGCAGCGCATGGCGCTGATGCTGGCGGCAGGATTGGTGGAGGAGGTGAGGGAACTATTCGCTCGCGGCGACCTCAATGACCGTATGCCCTCGATGCGCTCGGTGAACTATCGCCAGTACTGGCGCCACCTGAAGGGCGAACTCAGTGCCGCACAAGCCGAGGAGGCGGCCATCCACGCCACGCGCCAACTGGCGAAACGTCAACTCACGTGGCTGCGGGCAGATTCGGCTATTTGTTGGCTGGATAGCGACTCCCCGAGCCGCTACACTTCGGTGATGGAGAAGGTTGAAACGGCCCTGGAGGAGCACCAGGTCTGATCACTCGTGCCTTCTCACCCACCCTGGACTCACGCGGGGTGAGGCCACAAGCGACCGCGCGGGCGCCAGCACATTGGGCACACCCGCGGCATTCAAACAACAAATCCATGTGAAACCAAATCATGCCCAGAGGCCAGACCCTACAAGATCCGTTTCTCAACACCCTGCGGCGGGAAAACGTGCCCGTCTCGATCTATCTGGTAAACGGCATCAAGCTTCAAGGTCACATCGACTCCTTCGATCAATTCGTGGTGCTGCTGCGGAACACGGTCAACCAGATGGTGTACAAGCACGCCATCTCCACCGTCGTGCCCCAGCGCAACGTGCGCCTACCTAGCGCCGATGAGGCTGCTAAAGAGGGCGAGGAATAAGCTCCCATCAACAGTCTTCCTAAGCGCCCATCAGATCTCAGCGCCGGCTCTCCCTTGCCCGAGAATGGAGGCGATGGCACGGCGAAGCGGGATCCGATGAGCTTCGATGCCGCCCAGAAGCGACTCGAGGACGACGGCCGCAACACCGCTCTGGACCGCCCGGACGGCGGCGAGCGCGCGGTGTTGGTGCACGTTAGCTTCGGTGCCCCGCTAGCCGAGGACCAGGTGCAGGAGTTCGAGGAGCTGGCGGCCTCGGCCGGCGTCGACGTGGTCGGGGAACTGGCCGTGGGCCGTGCTGGGCCGGAGCCACGACACCTCATCGGCAGCGGCAAGGTGGACCAGCTGCGAGACCTGGTGAAGCATCACCATGCCGAGCTCGTGCTCGTCGACCACGCGCTCTCGCCAAGCCAGGAGCGCAACCTGGAGCGGACCTTGTCCTGCCGCGTGCTCGATCGCAGCGGGCTGATCCTCGATATCTTCGCCCAGCGTGCGCGCAGCCATGAGGGCAAGCTGCAGGTGGAACTGGCGCAGCTGCGCCACCTCTCCACCCGCCTCGTGCGTGGCTGGACCCACCTCGAACGGCAAAAGGGCGGCATCGGATTGCGCGGTCCTGGCGAAACACAGTTGGAGACCGATCGGCGCCTGCTCGGTGCGCGCATTCGCCAGTTGCGCAGCCGCCTGGAGAAGGTGCGCTCGCAGCGGGCCCAGGGGCGTTCCGCGCGCCAGCGAGCCGCGGTGCAGACCGTGTCGCTCGTCGGCTACACCAATGCCGGCAAGTCGACCCTGTTCAACGCGCTGACGAACGCCGATGCGTACGCACAGGATCAGCTGTTCGCCACCCTGGACCCGACGCTTCGGCGCCTGGCGCTACCGCACGCCGACGACGCGGTATTGGCCGACACGGTCGGTTTCATTCGCGATCTCCCGCACGAACTCGTCGCTGCCTTCCACGCGACCTTGCAGGAGACGCAGGAGGCATCGCTGCTGTTGCACGTGATCGATGCGAGCGACGAGCAGCACGCGGAGCGCGAAGCGCAGGTGAACGAGGTGCTCGACAGCATCGGGGCCGACGAGGTGCCGCGCTTGCTGGTGATGAACAAGATAGACCTGGCCGGCGCAGCGGTTCGTGTGGACCGGGACGACGCTGGGCGCATCTGGCGCATCTGGGTAAGTGCGGTCACAGGCGCAGGCCTGGATCTGTTGCGCGAGACGATCGCGCTGGCGTTGCGGCCGCCTTGGGTGGAAGCGCAGGTGATCCTGCCGTTTGCCCAGGCGCGACTTCGCGCGCAGCTGTTTGAACACGATGCGGTCATCGGCGAAGAGGTGACCGAGACGGGATGGCATCTTCGGATCAGCGTGGCCAAGCGCACGTTGGACAAGCTCTGCCACGACGAGGGCTGCGAAGTGGAATTGCTGCACGAGACGGCTGAGTCGCCCGGCTCGTCAGCGTTGGCGATGAACAAGGTCGAGGCACCGAGATCGGTGGCTCTGGCCGAAGCGACGAGGCAAGAGGTTAGCGAACATGGCGTGGAATGAGTCTGGGGGTAACAACAAGAACCCCTGGGACCGTGACGGCTCGGGCAATCAGGGACCCCCTGATCTGGATGCGCTGATCCGCAAGTACGGGCGTCGCCTAAGCGGCGCGCTCGGTGGCGGTGGTGGCGGTGGCGGCAACAGCGGCGGCGACGACATCGGCCGCATCGGGCTGTTGGTGATGGCGGTAATCGCTGTGCTCGTGTGGGGTATGTCCGGCTTCTACAAGGTGGACGAACCTGAGCGCGGCGTAGTGCTGCGCTTCGGTAAGTACCATCGCACGGCCCCGCCGGGGCTGCAGTGGCGCGTGCCTTGGCCGGTGGACGATGTGTTGCGCGTCAACGTGACCAACATCGAGCGTTTCTCCTACAACACACGCATGCTCACCGCGGACGAGAACATCGTGCAGCTGGACCTTGCCGTGCAGTACCGCCTGTCAGATCCCAAGGCCGTGCTGTTCAACGTACGTGATCCGGTGGAGACGCTGCAGGAGGTGTCCGAGAGCGCCATCCGCGAGATCGTCGGCGCCAACCAGCTCGACTACATCCTGCGCGAGGGGCGCGCCGAAGTGGCCACCCTTACCAAGGAGCTGATCCAGATCAGCCTGGACAACTACGGCACGGGCATCGAGGTGACCTCCGTCAACCTGCAGGACGCGAACTTCCCAACGGAAGTGCAGGCGGCGGTGCAGGACGCGATCAAGGCGCGAGAGGATAAGGACCGACTGGCGCTGGAAGCGGAGGCCTACCGCAACGATGTGGTGCCGCGTGCGCGCGGTGCTGCAGCTCGCCTGGTGGCTGAAGCCGAGGCCTACCGCCAGCGCGTCACCGCTGACGCCCAGGGTGATACCTCGCGCTTCCTGGCGTTGCTCGAGGAGTATCAGAAGGCGCCGGAGGTAACCCGCGAGCGTCTGTACCTGGAGACCATCGAGAATGTCTACGGCAACTCGAGCAAGGTGATCCTCGATTCGGACGATTCCGGGAACCTGCTCTACCTGCCCCTTGATCGGCTGCTTCAGCGCAGCGCGCGGCCCCTCGCGGATGAGGGTAGTAGCAACCTGCGTATGCCGTCCGTGGCCAGCACGCCACGTTCGGGTAGCGACAGCCCATCGTCGCGCCGCACGCGCGATACGCGCCGTCAGCGAGGTAATTGAGCATGAATCCCCTACGCAATTTCGGCGTCGTCGCGCTGATCGGATTGCTCTTCGTGGGCTCCATGGCGCTGTTCACGGTGGACGAGCGCGAGTACGCGGTGAAGCTTCGCTTCGGTGAGATCGTCAAGTACGACTACGTGGCGGGCCTGCATGTGAAATGGCCGGTCGTTAACAACGTGCTTAAGTTCGATCGCCGCATTCTGACGATCAACACGCAGCCGGAGGAGTTTCTCACCAACGAGAAAAAGAACCTCCGGGTGAACATGTTCGTTAAGTGGCGGATCACGGACCCGTCGCAGTACTACCGCTCGACAGCGGGGCGGCGCGACCTTGCCGAGGCACGCCTGCTCGAAATCATCAAGGACGGTATCCGTGCCGAGTTCGCTAAGCGCACGCTGCAGGAGGCGGTCACCGCTGAGCGCTCGGAGCTGCAGCAGGCGATGATCTCCAAGGCGTCCACCACGGCCAGCGAGCTCGGCGTGTCGATCGTGGATGTGCGGGTGAAGAAGCTCGATCTGCCGGACGAGGTGAGTGACTCGGTGTTCGCCCGTATGCGCCAGGAGCGTAACCGTGTAGCCAAGCAGCTGCGTGCCGAGGGTGCGGAGACCTCCGAGGTGATCCGCTCCGAAGCGGACCGCGATCGCGAGGTGATCCTGGCCGAGGCGCGCCGCGAGTCGCAGACGATTCGCGGTGAGGGTGATGCCCGTTCCGCGGACATCTACGCCCAAGCCTACAACCGCGATCGGGAGTTCTACTCCTTCTACCGCAGCATGGAGGCGTATCGGAACTCGATCGGTGTGCCGGGCGACGTGCTCGTCCTGCAGCCGGAGAGCGACTTCTTCCGCTACCTCAACAACGCCGAGCCGGGCGGGCCGCAGTTGCGGGCCGTGGCCGATGCAGCGGGTGAGCAGGACGATCGCTGAGTGTCGGGTCGCGGCTGGGCGACAGCCGCGGCCGCTCCCTCGCCCGATGCGATAAACCCATGGGGCTAGACTGGTCCGACCTGCTGGCGGCGCTGGGGCTGTGCTTGATCATCGAGGGCCTGGTGCCCTTCGCCAACCCCAACAGCATCCGGCGTGCCTTGGCACTGTTGCTCACGCTCGACAACTCCCGCATTCGCCTGATTGGCGTGGCATCGATGGCTGCGGGCCTCGTGGTGCTGTACCTTGCACGCCATTGAGCATTTGATTCATCGCTGACGATTCGTGAAGGGAATGGCGAATGAGCCGTAGCGTCGTCGTGATCGGCGCCCAGTGGGGCGACGAGGGTAAGGGCAAGATCGTGGACCTGCTAACCCAGCGGGCCGACGCCGTGGTGCGCTTTCAGGGCGGCCACAACGCAGGGCACACACTAGTCATCGGCGGTGAGAAGACGGTGCTGCACCTGATTCCGTCGGGCGTGCTCCGCGAGGGCGTACGCTGCCTCATCGGCAGCGGCGTGGTCGTCTCCCTGGAGGCCCTGTTCGAAGAGGTGGAGATGCTCGCCGGCCGCGGCTGCGATGTGGAAGCGCGGCTCGGCATCAGCGCGGGTTGCCACCTGATCCTGCCGTCCCACGTGGCCTTGGACCTCGCGCGCGAGGCCAAGCGTGGCGCCCGGGCGATCGGTACCACGGGCCGCGGCATCGGTCCGACCTACGAGGACAAGGTGGCCCGGCGCGGGGTGCGGGTCAGCGATCTGTGCGACGAGTCGCGCTTCCGCCAACGCCTCGAGGAGTTGATGGACTACCACAACTTCGTCCTCACCCAGTATTTCTCGCAGGACGCGATCGACGTCGGGGCGACGGCGGATGCGATGCTCAGCCGACGCGAGCGCCTGGACCGCCTGCGCTGCGATGTGGGGCGGGAGCTCGATCAGCTCCACCGCGCCTCGCGCAACGTGCTCTACGAGGGCGCTCAGGGCGCGCTGTTAGATATCGATCACGGCACCTACCCGTACGTCACGTCCTCCAACACCACGGCCGCGAACGCGGCGATCGGCTCGGGCGTCGGCCCGCGATCGATCGACTACGTGCTGGGCGTGTTGAAGGCCTACACCACGCGCGTCGGCGCGGGTCCCTTCCCGACCGAACTCGACGACGAGGTGGGCGAGTACCTGGGACGAACAGGCGTGGAGTTCGGTGCCACCACCGGCCGCCGCCGTCGCTGCGGTTGGCTGGACGTGGCAGCGGCTCGCCGGGCAGCCATCGCCTCGAGCCTCGACGGCTTGTGCGTGACCAAGCTCGACGTGCTCGACGAGCTGCCGGAAGTGAAGCTTTGCACGGCCTATCGCCTCGATGGCGAGGTGTTGGATTTGCCGCCCGACGACTCCGAGCGCTTGCGCGACTGCGAGCCGATCTACGAGACCTTGCCCGGCTGGCAGTCGAGCACGGCCGGGGTGCGGGAGCTGGAGAAGCTGCCGACCAACGCGCGGCGCTACCTCGAGCGCATCGAGGCCCTCGTCGAGACCCCGGTGGCGATGGTGTCGACCGGCGCCGAGCGGGATCACAACATCGTGTTGGAAGACCCCTTCGACGGTCTGGCGCGCTCCTCCGCTTAAGGCGATTCGGCCCGCCCCGAAGCGACGCGGGGCCGCGCCTTCCCTTGAATACCAGCGCCACCGTCCCCAAACTAGACGACCGGTCAAATGTGCCGCCCCTCGGCCCTAGGGTGGAGATGCAAGTGCACGATTATCCAGAGGAAACGTAAGACATGATCGAACTCAATGACGGCAATTTCGAGCAGGAAGTGATCAATTCCGAAGTCCCCGTCCTGGTCGACTTCTGGGCCGAATGGTGCGGTCCCTGCCGGATGCTGACGCCGCTCATCGAGCAGCTCTCGAGCAGCTACGAGGGTCGCGCCAAGGTGGCCAAGCTGAACGTGGACGAAGCCCAGCAGGTGGCGATGAAGTTCAACGTTCGCTCGATCCCCACGGTGATCCTGTTCAAGGACGGCCAGGTGCAGGACACGTTCGTCGGCATCAAGAAGCAGTCGGACTACGAGCAGGGCCTGGACGCGCTGCTGGCCTGATCCGGCCATGGGGCGGCCGAGCAACGCCCGCGACCGACTGCTCGACAGCGCGGTCGCGCTGATCCAGACGCGCAGCTACGAAAGTGTGGGCGTGCAGGAGCTGTGCGAGCACGCGGGGGTGAAGAAGGGCAGCTTCTACCACTTCTTCCCCTCCAAGGAAGCGCTCACCGTGGCGCTTCTGGAGCACCGCTGGCAGGCCTTTCGCGAGCAGTTGCGGCGCGAGGTGATGGATCCCGCATCCGAGCCCCTCGTGCGCGTGCGGCGCTTCGTGATGTTGCACGCCCAAGCGCAAGTGAGCCTGCGCGATGACTGTGGGCGCACGCCCGGTTGTTGCTTCGGCAACCTGGCCGCTGAGTTGAGCACCCTGAGCGAGCCCGTGCGCTGCCAGCTGGAGATGATCTTCGCCGAGCAGATCGCCTTGCTGGAGCAGGTGTTGGACGAGGCCGTGGTGGCGGGGGCGATCCGCGAGATCGATGTGCCGGACGGCGCGCGCGCCATCGTCGCCTTCGTGCAGGGCACGTTGATGCTCTCCAAGCTGCACGATCGCCCGGAGATGGTCGAGGAGTTGGCCGATCATGCTCTGGCGCTCGTGGGCGTGACGGGCGTGCAGGCGGCGTCGGGCGATCGCGCGCGATCGCGCAGCCCGGCCTGACAGATTTCTACACTGATATCAGGGATGTGATGCGCATAGCGACCTGGAACGTGAACGGCCTGCGTTCGCGCCTCGAGTTTGTCCTGCTGTGGCTGCGCGAGCGGCAACCGGACGTGGTGGGCCTGCAGGAACTGAAGCTGACGCCGGACCAGTTTCCCGCCCTGAGCTTCGAAGCAGAGGGCTACAAGGCTCTGGTGCACGGGCAGAAGAGCTGGAACGGCGTGGCGATCCTCTCGCGCCATCCGATCGAACCGGTGGCGGAGGGACTGGCGGGCCAGGAGGAGTTCGGCGCTCGCCTGGTGAGTGCCGACGTGCAGGGGGTGCGCTACACCACCGTGTACTGCCCCAACGGCAAGTCGACGGAACACGACGACTTCCCCCGCAAGCTGGCCTGGTTCGATTCCCTGCGCGACTACCTTGCCGAGTACCACCCGCCCACCCAGGCCGCGGTGATCGGCGGTGACTTCAACATCTGCCCAGCCCCGAAGGACAGCTGGAACGAAGCTCAGTTCGCGGGGCGCATCTTCCACACGGATGCGGAGCGGGCGCGCTTTCAGGCGTTGCTGGATACCGGCCACGTGGACACTTATCGAATGCATAAGCCAGACGGTGAGGAGTTCTCCTGGTGGGACTATCGCGGCGGGGCATTCCATCGGCGCCAGGGCTTGCGAATCGATACGCTGCTGGCAACGGCGCCGGCGATGGAGCGTGTGCGCGACGTCGTGATCGATCGTGATTTTCGCAAGAAGCAGAACGGCCTGACCGCTTCCGATCACGCGCCGGTCTGGATCGACCTGGACTGAGCGTCCCCGCGGATGGAGTACCTGCCGGTCTTTTTGAAGCTCCAGGGCGCCCAGGCATTGATCGTGGGGGCGGGCGAGGTGGCGGCGGCGAAGGCCCGACTGGTGGCGCAAGCGGGTGCGCGCATTCGCGTGGTGGCGCCGGAGGTGTCCGAGGCGATGGCCGAGGCTCTGACCCTCAACGACTGGGAGCACGTCGGCGAGCGCTTTGCTGAGCACCATGTCGACGGCGCCAAGCTAGTGATCGCCGCCACCGACGACAAAAGCGTCAACGAATCTGTTCACGCTGCGTGTGAAGCGCGAGGCATCCCGGTCAACGTGGCCGATCAGCCAGCGCTGTGCAGCTTCATCCTGCCCGCCATCGTCGACCGCTCGCCGATCACCATTGCGATCTCCACCGGGGGCACCTCGCCGGTGCTGGCGCGCTGGGTGCGCGCGCTGCTGGAGTCCGCCTTGCCCTCGGGGCTTGCGAGTCTCGGTGCGCTGATGGCCCGCTTTCGCGGCGCCATGAAGGCGCGTTTTCCCGATGTGGACACGCGGCGGCGTTTCGTCGAACGCGTGTTGCAGGGGCCGGTGAAGGAACTGGCGCTGTCGGGCCAGATGGAGCGGGCGGAGGAGGCGCTGGTGGCCGCGATGGCGGCGCCTGACGCTCGCGATACCTCGGCCATGGGCGAGGTCTACCTCATCGGGGCAGGGCCCGGCGATCCGGACCTGCTGACCTTCCGCGCCCAGCGCCTGCTGCAGCAAGCGGAGATCGTGCTCTACGACCGGCTCGTGCCCGAGGCTGTACTGCGCCTGTGCCGGCGCGAGGCGCGCTTGATCTACGTGGGCAAGCGCAAGGGCGATCATGCGATCGGTCAGCGTGAGCTAACGGCGTTGCTAGTACGCTACGCCAAGGAGGGATTTCGTGTCGCGCGCCTGAAGGGCGGTGATCCCTTCATCTTCGGGCGCGGCGGCGAGGAGATCGAAGGGCTGGTCGATGAGCGTATTCCCTTCGTGGTGGTGCCCGGCATCACCGCGGCCAGTGGCTGTGGGGCCTACGCCGGCATTCCCCTCACGCATCGGGACCACGCCCAGGGCGTGAGCTTCTGGACGGCGCACCACCGAGCCGAGGGCAGCGTCGAACTCGATTGGGCGCGCCTGGCGGCCTCGCACGATGAGACCCTGGTGTTCTACATGGGTCTCGGGGGGCTGAGTGCCCTGTGCGAAGGACTCATCCGCCACGGGCGACCACCGCACACGCCCGCGGCGCTGGTGGAGCAGGGCACCACCCCTGCCCAGCGGGTCCATGTGGGCACGCTGGCGGATTTGGCGGCCAAGGTGGAGGCGGCGGCGGCGCGGTCCCCGGCGCTGCTGATCGTGGGGTCGGTGGTGACGCTCCACTCGCGCCTGAACTGGTACGAGCCCACGGGTTCGCAGGAGCCCGCCTTTCCCCAGCATCGCTCCTCTACGGCGGCGGCTCCTGAAAGCGCACGTTCCGTAGCGCCTTCTGATTGACCGTGAGTTCGAAGACATCAGGCCGCGAGTAGTGGCCGTCCGTGTCGAGCGTCATCCAGCCCTCGACGCCCTGGCGTAGATCGAGATCGGCCATGAGCAGATCGTCCTGCGGCGCTGCGGGCGCCAACACGTAGCTGCTGTCGGGGGCGATCACCGCGCTGGCGCCGGGCAGTAGCAGTGTGTCGTCATCGCCAGGGATATCGCTGAGCAGGGTGCGTGCCTGCGGATCGCGCTGCGGGCAGCTGTCGAACCCGGCGAGCGCCTGGCCGCGGGTCAGCACCGTGCCCACCGCGAGCACGTGGCACTGGCCCTCGAAGGCGTAGTGGCGGCTCGCCAACTGGTGCAGTTCCTTCACGCCTGGCCACTGCGCCACGTGCACTCGCTCACGCTGCGCGTGCATGGCTGCCCGGGCGAGCGGCATCCAATGCTCCCAGCAGACGAGGGCGCCGACGTTGCCCCGTTCCGTCTCCATCACGCCCAAGGTACTGCCGTCGCCCTGCCCCCACACCAGGCGTTCCGTGTAGGTGGGAACGAGCTTGCGGTGGATTCTCCGTGTAACGCCATCGGCGTTCAGGTACACGATGGTGTTATAGAGGGTGGCTCCATCCCGTTCCTGCACGCCCATCACCACATGGGTGCCGGCGCGGCTGGCCGCTTGATGCAGTTGGTCGATGTGGGGGCCAGGGATGGTCGGGCACTCGCGTACCATGTGGGCGAAGAGCGCCTTGGCGGGGGCGTGGTCCCACAGGCTCGCGTTCGGCGCGTAGTCGAGCCAGACGGGGTAGCCCGGCAGCCAGGTTTCGGGGAAGGCCGTGAGCCAGGCGCCGCGGCTGGCGGCGCGCTCGATGTAGTCGACGGCGAGTTGCGTGCTGGCGTCGAGATTGAGGTACACCGGCGGGGCCTGCACCATCGCTACAGGTATTGAGTCGAGCAGAGCCGAATCGGTCACGGTGATCACCCAATGGATTCAATCGTTGCGCTCAGTGGGCACTGAGCGGCAGGACAAGATGTGAGCATCGACTATACCCTTTTGCTGTTGCTCTCGCTGCTGGCGATCGCGCTACTGCTGAGTCCTCTGCTCGAGCGTATCGGGGTGGGGCGAAACGTCGTGCTCATGGTGGTCGGCTTCGTCGGCTCGGAGATCGTGGTGGCGGCGGGACACGACACGGGGATTCGCTGGAACCAGTTCCACGAGGTGGTGATCTTCGTGCTCCTGCCGGTGCTGATCTTCGAGGGCGCCCTGCACCTCGACACGGCGCTGCTGCGACGGAACATCGGTGCCGTGGTGCTGATGGCGGGTCCGGGCATGGTCGCCGTGGCGACGGTGGTGGGCGTAGTGTTCTACGTCACTACCGACGGTTTGGAGGGCGCCGGTTGGCTGGCCGCGGCCATGGCGGGCGTGCTCCTCGCCGGTACCGACGCCACCTCCGTGATCGGTCGCCTCGGCCAGGGAGATGTGCCCCAGCGCTTGCGGCTGCTGGTGGAGGGCGAGAGTAACTTCAGCGACGCCATGTCCGTGGTGCTCTTCTCCGTCTTGCTCGCCGTGGGTGTCGATGCGCAGTCCGCCACCTTGAGTAACGCACCCCTCGCGCTGCTGTTCACGGGCGTCGGCGGATTGGCCGTGGGCGCGATGGGCCTCGGCGTCGCGCGCATCGTGTTACCGCGCATGGGCGATGCGATCGGGCGCACCGTCGTCACCCTCGTGCTTGTCTACATCACCTACCTGGTCGCCGAGTCGGTGGTCATGGTGTCCGGGGTGATGTCCCTGTTGGTGCTGGGCCTTGGCACGCGATCGGTGCTGCGCCGGGGGCGCGACAACGCCGATCCGCAGCTCTTGCTCGGGGTGTGGGCCTACAAGTCACGCCTGGCGTCGAGCTTCACCTTCCTCCTGCTCGGTATCACCATTCACGTGCAGATGTTCGAGGACCATTGGCGCCTGATGCTGGTGGGCATCCTGTTGCTGCCGCTCGCGCGGGTGCTCGTGATGGGGGTGCTGACACCCCTGTTCCGCTGGCTTCCCGGCGCCGAACCGCTGCCCCTTCGCCAGCTGCCAGCACTGGTCGCGAGTGGTGCGCCGGGGGCCGTGTCCGTGGCCCTGGTGCTCTCGTTGCCTTTGGAGTTCGAAGGCTGGTATACGGTGCAGTGTATCGTCTACGGCGTCGTCGTCTTCTCACTCCTCGTGCAGAGTCCATTGGTGGCGGGTGCGCTGAGCGTGGCGCGCGCGGCACCGACGCAGGAGGAGACGGCCCAGGCAAGCACGTGAGGCGGGAGAGTCGATGAGCATCAGCTACGTGTGCGGAACGGGATCCGAGCCGCTTCGCTACCAGACCATCGGCGCGGCACTGGCGGAGGCGGCGCACCGCTGGCCCGAGGGTGAGGCGCTCGTCGTCTGCGAGCAGGGCGTGCGCATGCGTTACGGGGAACTCGATCAGGCGGTCACGCGCGTGGCGGCCGCGCTCCTTGGGTTGGGGCTCGTGCCCGGTGATCGCATCGGCATCTGGTCGGTGAACGGCGTGGAGTGGGTGCTTACCCAACTGGCCGCCGCGCGGGCAGGGCTGGTGCTGGTGACCGTGAACCCGGCCTACCGTCCCGGGGAGTTGCGCCACGCCCTCACCAAGACGAGTTGCCGCGCGCTCGTGTTCGGCGAAGGGTTCCGTGAGGCGAGCTACGCGCAGATGCTGTTGGAACTGATGCCCGAGCTCGCCCAGGCCACGAGCGACGAGGCCTTGGCGACGAGCACCTGTCCCGCCCTCGAGCACCTGGTGGCGATCGCAGCGCAAGCGCCGTTCCCGGCGGCTCGCACCTTCGCCGCCCTCGATCGCTTGGCTACACCCGAGGCGATCGCCCACCTCGAGGCGGTGACCGAGACGCTGCAGCCCGACGATCCGATCAACGTGCAGTTCACGAGTGGCACCACCGGCTTGCCCAAGGGCGCCACGCTGTCCCACTTCAACATCCTCAACAACGGGTTCTTCTGCGCCGAGGGCATGAGCTTCACGGCGCAGGATCGCCTGTGCATTCCCGTGCCCCTCTACCACTGCTTCGGCATGGTGATGGGCGTGCTCGGTTGCATCACCCACGGGGCGGCCATGGTGTTCCCCGGGGCGAGCTTCCAGGCGGAGTCCGTGTTGCAGGCGGTGGAGTCCGAGCGGTGCACGGGGTTGTACGGCGTGCCGACGATGTTCATCGCTGAACTCGACCATCCGGATGTTGAGCGCTTCGACCTGAGCTCTTTGCGCACCGGCATCATGGCCGGCGCCCCCTGTCCCATCGAGGTGATGCGGCGGGTCATCGGTCAAATGAACCTACGCGAGATCACCATCGCCTACGGCATGACCGAGACCAGCCCCGTGAGCTTCCAGACCGCCGTGGACGATCCTATCGAGCAACGGGTGGGCACGGTCGGGCGCATCCACCCCCACGTGCAGGTGAAGATCGTGGACGCCGAGGGGAGGGCCGTACCGCGCGGGGAGGCGGGCGAGCTGTGCACGCGAGGCTACAGCGTCATGCTGGGCTATTGGGATGATGAGGTGCGGTCGAAGGAATCGATCGACGGTGCCGGGTGGATGCACACGGGGGATCAGGCCACCATCGATGAGCAGGGCTATTGCCGCATCGTGGGGCGGGTGAAGGACATGATCATCCGGGGTGGCGAGAACATCTATCCGCGCGAGGTGGAGGAGTACCTCTACCAGTACCCGAAGGTGCAGGACGTCGCCGTCTTCGGTGTGCCTGACGAGAAGTATGGCGAACAGGTGGCGGCCTGGGTGCGCGTGCGCGAGGGCGAGCACTGTACGGAGGAGGAGCTGCGAGAGTTTTGCGAGTCGCAGATCGCGTATTTCAAGGTGCCCAAGTACTTCCAGTTCGTCGACGAGTTCCCCATGACGGTCACCGGGAAGGTCCAGAAGTTCGTGATGCGAGAACAGTTCCAGGCCAACTGAGGTAGCGGGTTCGCCCACGTGCCGAGGGCTTGGCGTATACTCCGGCGCCGTCACCTCACCCCCACCCAGGCCCTCATGCACTCCCCATCGTCGTCTACCTCTGCGTCTCCCCAAGTGAAGAGTCCCTGCATCGGGGTCTGCGAGCTCGACATGGCGGGTATCTGCCTCGGTTGCGGCCGCAGCGGGGAGGAAATCACCGTGTGGAGCCGGGCGAGCGATGCGCTGCGGCAAGAGATCGTCGACCGGGCCGCCAAGCGCCTCCAGCGCGACGCTTGAACTGAGTACTCCCCCCGTCGTGGGGCGGCGACATAAGCGCCATTCCTTGCGCGCTCGCGAAATCGATTCGATCTCCGTGTAACCGTAAGGGCTCGGCGGACTACTTTCGTTCTGAGGTAGCGGCGCACCGTGGGTGCGCGTTGGCGGCAACGTCGCCTGCACGCTCGCCAGATGGTGCCAACAGAGGGTTGGGCGCGTCGGCGGCGCCGCATAGTTCCCACTGACTCGAACAGATGGACGGAAGTTATGAATGAGGAACGAGCTCTCGCGGCCCTGTCCGCGCTGGCCCAGCAGACGCGCTTGTCGGTGTTTCGCCTATTGATCAGCGCGGGCAGCGACGGCCTGGCTGCCGGGGAGATCGCTCAGCGCGTCGGCGCACGGCCCAACACCTTGTCCACGCATCTCCAGGCGCTGCTGATGGCGGGCCTGGTGTCTCGTGAGCGCAAGGGGCGCAGCATCGTGTACCGCGCCCACTTCGGTGAGGTGAGCAAGCTGCTGACCTTCCTGATGCAGGAAGCCTGCGGTGGCGAAGAGCAGATCTGGCAACCGGTGAAGCAGGCGATGGACAGCCCTGCGGCGTCACCTGCGCTTTGCCATCCCGTCTGATTCGCTGAGGAGCAGGGTGCCGACACAAGATCGTCACCCTCCACGCGCGCCCTAGTCTGCGTAGGGCGCCATGTCGAAGACCAGCAGTTCGGACTGCTCGGCGAGAGCACGGTAGGTGAGCACGTGCTCATCCCGCAGCGAAGCGCCATCACCGGGGCGCAAGGCCTCGCCGTTGATCTCCACCGAGCCGCTCACCAGCTGCACCCACAGCAGCCGATCTGTCCCTACCTCCAGCGATCCGGCGTCGCCCTGCGCGAGCTTGCCCGCGTAGAGGTTAACGTCCTGGTTAAGGCTCACGCTGCCGTCGCGCCCCTCGCGGCTGGCGACCAACTTCAGGCGGCCGGCCAGATCCTCGCGAGCGAAGTGCCGTTCCTCATAACTCGGCGCAAGGCGCCGACGCTCCGGCATGATCCAAATCTGCAGCATGTGCACGGCGTCGTCCTGCGAGTGATTGAACTCGCTGTGCGATATGCCCGTGCCCGCCGTCATGCGCTGCACGTCGCCTGGGCGGATGACCGAGCCCGACCCGAGGCTGTCCTTGTGCTCGAGGGCGCCTTCGATCACGTAGGTGATGATCTCCATATCCCGATGGCTGTGGGTGGGGAAGCCCGCGCCAGGGGCGATGTGATCCTCGTTGATCACCCGCAAGGGTCCGAACCCCATGTGCTTAGGGTCGTAGTAGTGCGCGAAGGAGAAACTGTGCTGAGTCTGCAGCCAGCCGTGGTCGCCGCCGCCACGGGCCTCGGAGCGTCGAATGTCCATCATCTCTTTCTCTCCTCTCGTCAACGGCGCCGGCCATGATCGCCGCGCTCTACCCCAAGATGGGGGAGGCTTATCCCTGGAACAATGACGCTCCCTGGTCACTCACCGTCGCGTAATTTGCGACAATCCCTCGCGGAGGTGCCATGGACAAGTTTTCTGCCCTGAGCGCGTTCGTGGCGGTGGTCGAACACGGCAACTTCGCCGCGGCGGCGCGCGCCTTGGGGTTATCGCGTTCGCAGGTGAACCGCACGGTGATCAACCTCGAGGACGCGCTCGCGGTGCATCTGTTCAACCGCACCACCCGTGCGGTGGCCCTGACGCCCTCTGGTCAGGCCTTCTACGAGCGGGTGAAGTCGGTGCTCTCAGACCTGAGCGAGGCTGAGCAAGCCCTGCGCGCCGACCACGAGGAGCCGCAGGGTGAGATGCGCATTAACGCGCCCATGTCCTTCGGTATTCGTTACCTCGGCCCTGCCTTGGTGCGGTTCATGCGGCGCCACCCCAAGGTGCGGGTGCAGCTGTCGCTGAGTGATCGCTTCGTCGACCCTGTGGCTGAGGGCTTCGACATGACCCTGCGAATCGCTGAGCCGAGCGAACTGCCATCATTGATCGAGCATGCGATCGTTCCCGTTAGGCGAGTTATCTGCGCCTCGCCAGACTTCATCGCCGAGTATGGCGAGCCGCAGAGCCTCTCAGCATTGTCCGCGCTGCCCTGTCTGCACTACGGCAACCTCCCCACGGGCAACCTCTGGCGCCTGCGCCGCGAGGGGGCGTCCTGGGAGGATGTTCGGGTCAATGGCGTGCTCTGCGCGAACAACGCCGAGGTGTTGCGCGACGCGGCGCTCTCCGGTCTGGGGCTGGCCCTGCTGCCGACCTTCGTGGCGAGCGAGGAACTCGCGGACGGCCGCCTGCGGGCGGTGCTCAAGGAGTACGCCGCTGCGCCCATCGCGCTGACCCTGCTGTACCCGCCCAACCGCCATCTCTCCGCCCGCACGCGGTTGTTCGTGAAGTTCATGCACGAGCAGTTCGCGAACCTCGATGAGCAGGGCGCGGTGGCCGATGGAGAAGCAGGGCCCGGGCATTGAAATGACGGACGCGCACCACCATCTCCTGCACATCTTTGGTTTCGTATCCCGCGAGGCGGCGCCGCCTTAGCTTGGCGACCCGGGACACTCAAGAACACGCGAGGGGCCACCCATGCAGTACAAGGACTACTACGCCATCATGGGCGTTGCCCGCGATGCCAGCGCGGACGAGATCAAGAAGGCGTACCGCAAGCTGGCGGGCAAATACCACCCGGACAAGAGCGACCACCCCGACGCGGAGAAACGCTTCAAGGAGGTCGGCGAGGCCTACGAGGTCCTGAAGGATCCGCAAAAGCGCGAAGCCTACGACACGCTGGGGCCCAACTACCGTCCCGGACAGGAGTTTCGACCGCCGCCCGGCTGGGAGCAGATGTTCGGCGGTGGGGCCGGCCCTGGCGGTGCCGGCGGCGCGGAGTTTTCCGACTTCTTTCGCTCCCTGTTCGGCGGCGGCGGTTTCCAGGCGGGTGCCGGGCCCGGCCCGCAGGGGGGATTCCGCCGCGGTTTCGGGGGCGGGCGCGCCGGGCCCTTTGGCGGCGCGGCGGGGGGCGGTCCCTTCGAGCGTGGCCAGCAGTACATCCGTCGGGGCGACGATACGCAGGCGCGCGTGCAGATCGATATCGAGGATGCCTACGCCGGCACCACGCGCCAGATCACCGTCAGCGGTGGGGCGGGCGGTGGTGAGCGTACCCTGAGCGTGCGTGTGCCGAAGGGCATCCGCGAAGGTCAGCAAATTCGTTTGGCAGGCCAGGGGCAGCCCGGCCTCGGCGGTGGACCGGCGGGCGATCTGCTGCTGGAAGTGATGTTCCGGGATCACGCCCTATGGCGCACCGAGGGCAGCGACGTCTATGTCGATGTGCCCGTGGCGCCGTGGGTCGCCGCGCTGGGCGGAACCGCGACCGTCCGGACGCCGACGGGCTCGATAGATCTGCGCATTCCTGAAGGGTCTCAGGGCGGACGGCGCCTGCGCCTGCGCGGCAAGGGCTTGCCCTCGAAGACACCGGGCGATCTCTACGCTGTGCTCAAGGTGGAACTGCCCCCGGCGCAGGCGCCTGAGCAGCGCGCCGCCTGGGAACGCTTCCGCGACAGCTTCGAGGTGCCCCCCGCACAGGCGAGCGATGGCTGAGGGAGACCCCTTCCCCAGTATCAGCGAGGCCGAGGCGCGCGGTGAGACCGCCGCCATCTACGCCGACATTCGCCACACGCTGGCACTGGCGCAGGTCAATTTGCTGTGGCGTTCGCTCGCCGCCATACCCGAGGCACTGCCCTGGGCGTGGGGCAGTGTGAAGCCCTTGCACACGAGTGGCCGTGCGGCCATGGCAGCGACGAGCCTTCGAGAGTCGTTAACCTTGCCTCAGGTGCGCGCCATCCGTCAGGCGGATCTGCGTGCGAACGGCCTCACGGCGGAAGACGAGCGAGAGATCGTTCGCACCGTCGCGAGCTACTCGAGCGCGAATCTGTTGAACGCCGTGAGCTTCGCAGCCCTCCTGTCGATGCCCGTTGGCGAGGACGGTGCTGTGGTATCCCAGCTGCCCGCGCGCACGGAGGATAGCGACCCCGCGATGAGCGGCCGCAAAGCCCTGCCATCGCTCTTGCCCTTGGAGGCGATGGCGCCCGACACGGCTCAACGAGTTCGTCAGGTAAGTCGCCTCGGCTGCGACCCGCAAGCGAAGGAAGTTCAGGTCAGCCTGCCTCGACAGCTCGCCCATTGGCCGGCGTTCCTCGCCCTGTGGCTCGCCGCCTTCGCCGATGCCGAGCAGGACGGCTCCCTGCGCCGGACGGTCACCCTTGCGGTCGAGGCGGTGCAGGCGGAGGGTGCGCGCTTGGCGCAGGGGAGTGATGCACTTGCGCCGCCGAGCGATGCGACAGCGCAGGCGAGGGCGCAGGCGGTCATCGACGCGATCGTGCCGGGGCCGATCGGGCGCATGTTGGTCCTGGTGGAAAGCTTATTGAGCGCGCTTGAACAGCGCTGACACCACTCGTGGGAAGAGTGGTGCCGAGGAGAGGACTTGAACCTCCACGGGGTTACCCCCACTGGCACCTGAAGCCAGCGCGTCTACCAATTCCGCCACCTCGGCCCGCCCGCTGGCAGGGCTGCCGGCGCGGGAAGATCGAGAAAGATAGTGGCGACGTGTAAGCTTGTCAATCGCACGGGCGGGGCATAAGCCAAGAACTGCGTCCCAGCCCGATACCTGAGAGACCCCCCAGCCCGACTACCGAGAGACCACATAGTCCCCCATTCCCTTTAGCTAATCGCCCGGCGCAAGTGATCGCCGCGGCAGGAGAACCATTTGGCGAACAAGAAGAAGAAAAAGACCTCACCCAAGCGCGCCACGGCGCGCGGCGCGAGCAAGGGGCACTGGCAGGAGCGAGATCCCAATTTCGCCCGCGAGCAAGCCCGCTACGACGAACCCATCCCCAGCCGAGAACTCATCCTCGAGGTGCTACGCGACTACGCGGCGCCGATGAGCTTCGCCGCCCTGACCGGCGAGCTGCAGGTCAAGGGCCAATCCCGACGCCACGCGCTGAAGACCCGTCTGCGGGCGATGACGCGTGATGCCCAGATCATCTGCAACCGTCGCGACGAGTATTGCCTGGTAGATCTCATCCCTCTGGTCACCGGCCGGGTGAGCGGGCACCGCGACGGCTACGGCTTTCTCATCCCCGACGACGGCAGCGACGACGTCTACCTCTCCTCACGCCAGATGCGCGAGGTGATGCACGGCGATCGGGCCGCCGTGCGCGTGCGCGGCTTCGATAGGCGCGGACGACCGGACGGTGCCATCGCCGAGGTGCTGGAGCACGCGAACACGCTCGTCCCCGGACGCCTTCACCGCGAGCACGGGGTCGGCTTCGTCATCCCGGACAATCCGCGCCTGACCCACCGCATCATCATTCCGAAGGGCGCTGCCGCCAAGGCCCGCGACCACGAGATGGTGGTGGCGGAGATCACGTCTGCGCCTACCGCCGACGCCGAGGCCATCGGCCGCGTGGTCGAGGTGCTCGGCGGGCCGGACAAGCCTGGGCTCGCCACCGAGATCGCCATGCGCAGTCACGGTCTGCCCTGGGATTGGCCGGCGGCCGTGGAGGCGCAGGCGGCCAAGCTGCCCAAGCGCGTGCCGAGCACGGCCAAGCGGGGGCGCGAGGATCTGCGCGAGCTGCCACTGGTCACCATCGATGGCGAGGACGCGCGGGACTTCGACGATGCGGTCTACTGCAAGGCCACCAAGAGCGGCTTCCAGCTGATGGTGGCGATAGCCGATGTTTCGCACTACGTGCTGCCGGGGAGCGCCCTGGATGAGGAAGCGCACGAGCGCGGCACGTCCGTCTACTTCCCGGATCGCGTGGTGCCGATGCTGCCCGAGGCCCTGTCCAACGAGCTCTGCTCGCTGAAGCCGAAGGTGGATCGCCTCGCCATGGTCTGCGACATGCGGATCAATGCCGAAGGCAAAGTGACGCGGGCGAAGTTCTCCGAGGCCGTGATCCGCTCCCACGCGCGCCTCACCTACACCCAGGTGGGGGCGGCGCTCGAGGGTGATCGCACGGCCCTGCGGGCGCTCGATGACGACGTGCGGGCCAACGTGCAGGACCTGCACGCGATGTACCGGGTGATGGCCAAGGCGCGCCGGCGTCGCGGGGCGATCGATTTCGACATGCCGCAGCTGCGCGCAGAGCTCGATGATCAAGGCCGCATCACGGGTTTTGCCCTGGTCGAGCGGAACGATGCGCACAAGCTCATCGAAGAGGCGATGATCGCGGCCAACGTGCAGGCTGCGAAGTTCCTGAAGCGCCATCGTATCCCGGCGCTCTACCGTCGCCACGACGTGCCGGACGAAGACCGTATCGAGTCCCTGCGTGAGTTCCTGCGGTCGGTCAATCTGCGTCTCGCGCCAACCTCCAAGCTCAAGCCCGGTGACCTGCGTCGCCTGCTCGAGCAGGCTCGCGGTCGGGAGGACTCGGAACTCATCGAGACCGTGGTGCTACGGTCCATGTCGCTCGCGATCTACCACCCGATGTCCGACGGCCACTTCGGCTTGGCCCTGGCCGACTACGCACACTTCACCTCGCCGATTCGCCGCTATCCGGATCTGCTCGTGCATCGGGGTATCCGTCACGTGCTCCGCGGCGGCAAGGCGCGCGACTTCGAATACGACCGTCCGCGCATGGAGCAACTCGGTAAGCACTGCTCAGCCACGGAGCGGCGCGCTGACGAGGCCACGCGCGAGGTGATGGACTGGCTGAAGTGCGAGCTGATGGCCGACCACGTGGGCGATCACTTCGATGCCGTGATCACTGGCGTGACCAACTTCGGTGTGTTCGTGCAGCTGGCCGACTCGCGCGTGGAGGGATTGGTGCACGTGACCGCCCTCGGCCAGGACTACTTCGTTCATCAACCGGAGTTGCATCGCCTGGTGGGACGCAGCTCGGGCACCACCTACAGCTTGGCGGATCGCCTGCGGGTGCAGGTGGCCAAGGTCGACATGGAAGCGCGACGGATCGACTTCGAACTCGTCGACGGCGGTGGTCGCTCCTCGCGCGGGCGCGGCAAGCGTCGCCACGGTGCGCGCGGGCGATGAGCGAGCGTGACCGCACCCGCCACGCGCGGCACCTGCGTCGGGAGCGGCGGGGTGGGGCAGCGGCAGATGCCGATCTCGTCTTCGGTCTGCACGCGGTGCGCCACCTGTTGGAGGCGCAGGGCGAGGCGGCCTCGACACTGATCAGTCGCCTCCTGGTGCAGACCGGTCGGGACGATGAACGTCTGCGCGAGGTGGTGGCACTGGCGTCGGGGCTCGGGGTGACGGTCGAGGCAGTGCCGCGCTCGGCGCTCGATCAGCGCGTCCGCGGGCGCCATCAGGGGGTCATCGCCTGCTACGCGGAACGTCCCACGCTCTCGCTGGATGCGCTCACCGCCCAGTTGCTCGGCGGCGCTGATCGCGCCCCCCTGCTGCTCGTGCTGGACGGCGTGCAGGACCCGCACAACCTCGGCGCTTGCCTGCGTTCTGCGAACGCCGTGGGCGTGGACGCGGTGATCGTGCCGCGGGATCGCGCCGCGGGGCTGTCGCCCACCGTGCGCAAGGTGGCGTGCGGGGCGGCGGAGTCGACGCCGCTGGTGACCGTGACCAACCTGGCCCGCGCCCTGGGACAGCTGAGGGAGGCCGGCGTGCGACTGATCGGCACCTCGGATCAGGCGACTGAGACCCTGTGGCAAGCCGACCTGCGTGGTCCCACGGCGATCGTGATGGGCGGCGAAGCGAAGGGCCTTCGACGGCTTACGGCCGAGGCCTGTGACCAGCTGGTGCAGCTGCCGATGGCAGGCGTTGTGGAGAGCTTGAACGTGTCCGTCGCGGCGGGCGTCTGCCTGTTCGAGGCCGCGAGACAGCGCACCGGCGCCTGTCCTTCCTGATAAATAGCATCATCAATGCCTTTTAGGTTGTTGATTTGTAGGAACTCTAGGCGAGGCTGGTGCGGAAGGTGCTCCCCGCGCGGCAACGCGCCGGACCCGTACGCTTGTAGGGGCCTGGGCGGGCGCGTATTATCCGCCGGCTTCGGGGTTCGCCCCGAAACTCCTTGCCTCACCCAAACGGGGAGGCCGTCAGTCCGTGAGGAGACACTCTTGCGACATTACGAGATCGTTTTCCTGGTCCACCCGGACCAGAGCGAGCAGGTGCCCGCCATGCTCGAACGCTACCGCTCCATCATCGAGGGAGCTGGTGGCACCATCCACCGTCAGGAAGATTGGGGTCGACGCCAGCTCGCGTTCCCGATCAACAAGGTTCACAAGGCGCACTACGTGCTGCTGAACGTGGAATGTGAGAAGGCGACGCTCGACGAGATCGTCTCCGCCTTCCGCTTCAACGACGCCGTGCTGCGCCACCTGGTGCTGACCCGCGAAGAGGCCGTGACCGAGCCGTCGCCGATGATGCGCAAGGACGAGGAGAAGGACGGCCGTGAGCGCCGTCGCGATCGTCCTGAGCGTGGCAGCCGCGACGAGGACGGCGACGCGCCGCGCCGCGAGGAAGCGGCGGCCGAACCAGCGACTGCCGAAGAAGCTGCGCCCGCGGGCGATGCTGACGCGGAAAGCACCGACTGAACCGATATTCGTGGACGGCTTGCCGCGTGCTGCGGTGAGCGTCCCGCTGACCTGGAGGATTTCCCATGGCGCGTTTTTTCCGACGCCGTAAGTTCTGCAAATTCACCGCCGAGGGCGTGAAGGAGATCGACTACAAGGATCTCAACACGCTGAAGGGTTACATCGGCGAGAGCGGCAAGATCGTGCCGAGCCGCATCACGGGCACCAAGACGCGCTACCAGCGCCAGCTTGCGGTCGCCGTGAAGCGGGCTCGCTACCTTGCTCTGCTGCCCTACACCGATCGGCACTGATCAAGGCGGCGTCCCCGCAACTGACCGGCGAGGCATCGCGCTTCGTCGGCGACGCGCCAGCGCCTAGTAGCCGTCGCGTCGGGCGGGGGGTGTCACCGCTAAGATGAAGGCGATTGCCGAGTGGCTGCTGGCGAAGGGTTGGCGTGTACCGCTGACCTTCGTGCTCATGGCCGTGGTGCCGGACCAGACCGGGCAGCTCGCGATTCTCGCCGCGATCAGTGGCACCGCCATCCTGGCCGTGGCCACGCTGCGCAGCGGCTTCGGTCGCGGCTTGGAGCTGGGGATCACCGGCGTGCTGGCGGTGGCCGTTCTCTCGCACGTGATGGAGCGCGTGGAGCCTGGGGTGGCCCATCCGGACTTGCTCGTCCGGGTGTCGATGTGGGCCCCGGCGCTGGTGTGCGCGGCGGTGATCAGGCGGACCCGCTCCCTCACCCTGGGGGTGCAGGTGTTGCTGTTGATCGGGCTCGGGGTGATGGGCCTGGTCTTCTTGCTGGCCGACCCCTACGCGTACTGGCTGACGCTCGAGCTGGAGCCCAAGTACGCGCGGGTGTGGACGGGTATCTCCGTGGCCGCTGTCGCGCTCTTCGTGGCGATCGCGCTGCTGCTCGCGCACCACGGCGAACGCAGCGGGCGGACGCAGGAGCACTGGGGCTTCGACACCCTGGCGATGGGCAAGGGCGTGGCGATGGTCAGTGCCGTGCTCATGCTCATCTCGGTGCTGGTGCCGGAGCAGCTGTACATTGCGAACGCGGTGATCGTGCTCGGCGTCGGTTTCGCCCTACAGGGGCTGGCGGTGGCGAGTGCGTGGATGGAAGGGCGAGGCTTTTCCGGGATGTGGGCGGTGGCCCTCTACGCCGGTATGCTGCTCTCCAGCGTGGTGACCCTGCCGCTGATGGTAGGCATTGGATTTATCGATAACTGGCTGCAGCTGCGCCAACGCTGGCGCGTGCAGCGCTAGAGAAGCAAGGTCGTCGCTAGGTGTTTCGCGGCGGCCGATCACAACGAAAGAGGCTTGGGAACAATGGAGCTCATTCTGCTGGAGAAGGTCGAGAACCTCGGCGATATCGGTGATCGAGTCAACGTCCGTTCGGGCTACGGCCGCAACTTCCTCCTGCCCCAGGGCAAGGCCACGACGGCCACCGCTGAGAACATCGAGAAGTTCGAGAAGATCCGCGCCGAACTGGAAGCTAAGGCGGCGGCTTCGCTCAGTGCAGCGAAGGCCCGTGCGGAGAAGCTCGAAGGGCTGGCCGTCACCCTGCCTGCGAAGGCGGGCTCGGAAGGCAAGCTGTTCGGTTCGATCGGCCCCGCCGACATCGCCGATGCGTGCACGCGCGCGGGCGTAGAAGTGGAGCGCCAGGAAGTGCGCCTCGCCGACGGTCCCCTGCGCGCCGTGGGCGAGCACGAGGTGGAACTGCATCTGCACACGGACGTCGACGTGAACGTCACCGTCACCGTGGTGGCAGAAGAGGACTGACGGAGTGCCACGGCGGTGAGCAGCAGTGCCAGCGGCCTGCGGGTGCCGCCGAACTCTGTCGAAGCAGAGCGTTCGGTCCTCGGCGGTCTGCTCCTCGACAACGGCGCCTGGGAGTCCGTTGCCGAGACCTTGTCGGAAGGGGACTTCTACCGCCGCGACCACCAGCTGATCTTCCGCGGCTTCAGTGAGCTTATCGAGTCCGATCGCCCCGCGGACGCCGTGACTCTTGCCGAGTACCTCGATGCCCAGGGCCTCGCCGAGCAAACCGGTGGCCTCGCCTACCTCGGGCAACTGACCCAGGACACGCCGAGCGCCAGCAACATCGCCGCCTACGCGGCCATCGTTCGCGACCGCTCCGTGCTGCGCCAGCTGATCGAGGTCGGCGGCCAGATCGCCGGCTGCGCCTACGATACGGAAGGGCGTACACCCGCCGAGCTCATCGACGAGGCCGAGCGGCTCGTGTTCCAGATCGCGGAGCAGGGGCGGCGCACGGTGTCCGGCCTGCGCCCGCTTAAGGAGTTCGTTCGCAACACGGTCGATGCGCTGGAAGAGCTGCACCGATCGACGGATCAGATCACGGGCCTGTCCACCGGGTTCACCGAGATGGACAACATGACCTCGGGTCTGCAGGCGGGCGATCTGATCATCGTTGCCGGGCGCCCCTCCATGGGGAAGACCAGCTTCGCCATCAACATCGCCGAGCACGCGGCCTTGCACGCCAAGGTCAACGCCGCTGTGTTCAGCATGGAGATGTCAGCGGAGTCCTTGGCCTTTCGCCTGATATCTTCCTTAGGTCGAGTCAACCACGGTCGCCTGCGCAACGGCTCCTTCGCCGATGAGGATTGGCCGCGCATCACCCTCGCGATCGAGCAGATGGCGAAGGCACCCCTGTTCATCGACGAGACGCCAGCCCTCACGCCCACGGAGCTGCGCGCCCGTGCGCGGCGCATGGCGCGCGAGCACGGCTTGGGCCTCGTGGTGGTGGACTACCTGCAGCTGATGCAGGGCACGAGCTCCTCGGCCGAGAACCGAGCGACGGAGATCTCGGAGATCTCGCGGGGGCTGAAGGCGCTGGCGAAGGAGCTGTCCGTGCCGGTGATCGCCCTATCGCAGCTCAACCGCTCGGTGGAGCAGCGCCAGGTGAAGCGGCCGCAGATGTCTGACCTGCGTGAGTCCGGCGCCATCGAGCAGGACGCGGACCTGATCTGCTTTATCTACCGCGAAGAGGTGTACGAGAAGGACACCACGCGCAAGGGCATCGCGGACATCATCATCGCCAAGCAGCGTAATGGCCCCGTGGGCGACTTCCCGCTGACCTTCATAGGCGAGTACACGCGCTTTGAGAACTACAGCCCCGAGGCCGACTACGGCGCGGACGGGGGCGATGATAGCGGCGGCTTCGACAGCCCCTTTTAGTGTGGTG